>CAISOI010000347.1 GCA_903886985.1 uncultured Chthonomonas sp. | reverse complement strand
GTGCAAAACAGGCTCCAAGCCATGCCCACTCTCTTTGGGTCAGTATCCCCCAAATCAAAACAGCAAACGCCAAAATTATTGGCAATAGAACAAATGCAGAAAGCGCAAGGCCCGCGGCACCGAAAGCACTGCCAAGATAGTTGGTCTGTTCTGCATTGATTTTTTCGCGATTCAGCAGTGCTGATAGCAGATGCCTAATTGGCCCCAGCAAAACCGTCGCTCCAACAAGAGCAGCCATCGAAGGAATTACGGCAGGGCGAATCGCCAGCCGTGCCTTCTTACGCAGCGTTTCTTCGGAAATCTCTCCGGTCAATTGGGACGAATATTTCGTTGTCGCAGTGCCACATACCGGGCATAACGACAGTCCCTCTTCCACTTCACTATTACAAAGTTTGCAGTGCATAACCTATCTTTTGGCGACCCCTTTGAACTTATCCTGCCCTCAGCCTACTATTCTCTGTTAAGAGATTACGAAATTTAGTTGTAAAACAGCGTCGCCCAATGGCTACTTATTGAGGGTGATATTTTTTTGGTACAAGTGTGGCTATAGTCCATAACGTATTCCGCCCTCAAAAATAACCTTTGAGGAGTCAATATATGAGTAGGAACGAATCAGCAAGACAACAGGCATACCGAGTACATTTTGCAATTGGAACCGTTGCAGGAGTAGATGTAGAACTATCTAACCCTGCCGGAAGCGGCAAGCGAATTGCAATTCGTCGCTCTTTAGTACGCGTCGATACCAATGTTCAGTGTACTCTCAAACGCAACACCGCTCCATGTACCGGTGGCACATCTACTTCGTTCACGCCGGTGCCTATGGCGAGTGACCAAGTTTCGTCTGTCGCTACCGCGAAGATATATTCTGCCGCACCGACCGAGGGAGCCAGTCCCGTGAGCTTCGGGAGAATTGATCTGTTTAACGGTGCCTTCTACGACAGCGGTCATCAGAGTCTGTCGGAGCAGGAGCAAGTTACTCTTTTGCCAGGTGAATATCTTTCGTTGGTAACAAACACAGCGGGAGTTACGTTGACAGGGTTCATCGACTGGACTGAAGTTTAACGGATTGAGTAAACCGCCTCCTCGCCCAATTCGAGGAGGCGACCCAGTTTTTGCGAGCCCAATGAAGTTCGTGGTAAACTCCCGGACTGTGACGACCTGTTGCAGATGCATATAATACTAATAAAGATTGATTACTATGAACCGAATTGCGTTTCTTTCGATGGACGACCTGACCGATTTTGTTACGGATGATGAGCTTTCCATCCTGCCGCTTAACCAATTAGGCATGGAGGTTGATACCATTTCGTGGAAGGCAAAAGGTATCCGTTGGGAAGATTACAAAGTAGTAATAGTTCGCTCGACGTGGGATTATCAAAAGGATCTTCCTGCATACCTTGAGGCTCTGCGTGAAATTGACTCTCGGACGTTGCTTGCCAATCCGCTGCGTATCATGGAGTGGAATGCAGACAAAACTTATCTGCGCGAACTGGAAAATCGTGGTGGAAGGATAGTTCCTAGTTTATGGGGCAGTACTATTTCGGGACCAGATGCATTTGGTAAATGGTTTGACCAATTTGAGTCGAATGAGATCGTTATCAAACCGACAGTAAGCGCAAATGCGGACGATACCTTTCGCTTGAAGCCTGGAAGCTCACTAATGTCTACTGTGCAATCGACATTCACAAATCGCAGCTTCATGGTGCAGCCATTCCTACAGAGTATCGTCGATGAAGGTGAATACTCCCTATTCTATTTTCATGGGGAATATAGCCATGCCATTTTGAAGACTCCTGAAACAGGGGACTTTAGAGTTCAGGAGGAGCATGGTGGTCTTATTCAGGCAACCCAGATTACCAAAAGGATAGCGGATGCGGGTCAGCGCATTATGGATATTGTTGGCGAAAAACCTTTGTATGCGCGTGTCGATCTCGCGCGAATTGCTGACGAAGACTTTGCCCTAATGGAGATCGAGCTGATTGAACCAGCACTCTACTTTCGAACAGATGACCAATCGGCTGCAAAGTTCGCTCAGGCAGTAAACGAGTTATTGAAATGATTTTGTTCAGCTTCAACCACAATGGGAGCGTAGCTGCCCTGATTGAACTCAATCTTCGAATACAGTTGTAGACAGCAAGGGCGAAAACAGGACCTTTTGAGACAGTCTTCAGGTACGGGTGTTTGATAACTGAGTGACTAACAGTACACCTCGAGTTTAGATGGCCCTCTGGAATACGAGAAGTTTAACCAAATATTAATGCAGACGACAATTTTGTCGTGACCGAAGGCAAAGGTATGACAGCCAAATTGCCGAAGTGGGGCGACAAATGACATCGAACCACTGGAAATGGATAGCGGTCTGTTTTGCGGCGATATTGTGCGGATGTACGAATTCCACGCCAATCGACCCCCGAAAGCCGGAACAGTTTCAATTTGATACCGCGACAGACCTCCGAAAATGCTAACCCATAATAGATAGGCAACAAAAAACCGACACCTTTTCTGATGTCGGTTCTTTGATTACGCAATTACAATTTCTTCAGATTTTGCGACGTTTTCTCAGCATCAATCCGCCAGTAACCACTGTGCCAGCAATAAGCGTAATGGCAGTAGGCTAAGGCACTGAGGCAACAGTGCCTACTACTCGAAACGCTGGTGCGGTAGCAAGACTTGCCACTGCCCAAAGTCCGCCAGATCCCCCAACTGCCATTGATTTGGCACCTGTCGCATTCAAGTTCCATACGTCAGCCGTGGAGCTATTTGTAGGCAAAACTTCAAGCCAATAGCTGGTGTTTGCTGCCAAAAATGGAGTTGCAACAGAATTGAAGGTTTCAGCTGGATAGGTTGTTGTGAATCCGCCATTTGGAGTCAAACTGGAAAACGTTTCAAGAATGTGGGTGTCATCAGGACCAAAATTGTCTGCCACCACTCGTATGTCGAAGAACATGTTGGAGTTGGTCGCGCTTACCGCAACCGTTACATTCTTGAGATTTACAGCCGTTGAGCCAACCGTAAAAATGCTAGCTGCTCCTCTATAGGGAGTACCAGTGACATTCTGACCGAAGCCTAAGTTAAATCCATCACCATTTGTGAAATTGTTATACACGGTTATTTGCGAATGAGCGACGGAGGATACACCGATCCCTGCCATCATAAACAACAGTCCGAATGGTGCTCTTATTCTGCGGTTGGGCATAAACTATCTCCTGATGAATTACAAATTGGTAGCTTCTATCGTAACCCGATTGCTACTCTCTAACATCTCATTGCAGATTACCGGCTAAATTTTCATTTCACTGTTGCATTGCTGAATCCCTTCTTACTCCACAAAGGAGCGCCATCAATATTCACTCTTTCTTCTGTCTTGGTCCTTCATGGATAGTGTGGAGTGGACACCCTAGTTGAGCATTCAGCTTCAATCCTGCGATTCGGTGCCCGTAAGAGGTAAAATAACGTGGCTTTCATGTGACAACTAACTAAAATTTATCATAGCCCAACGGTCAATGTACCGATAATCTAGGGAGGATCCACAATCAATGAGTAGTACCCAACGCGTGTACCTGTTTGAAGAGGGTAACGCGACAATGCGTGATCTATTAGGAGGCAAAGGTGCCAACTTAAGTGAGATGGTTCGGATCGGTCTTTCGGTACCACCAGGATTTACAATTACAACTGCGACGTGCATGGAATATTATGCGAGCGGAAAGCAGTTGCCAGCGGAATTGCTCGGAGAGATGAAGACGGCGGTTCTTGCTGTTGAGACGAAGATGGGGCGTACCTTTGGAGGATCGACGAAGCCGCTTTTGGTTTCTGTGCGATCCGGAGCAAAGTTCTCCATGCCGGGAATGATGGACACCGTTCTCAACCTTGGGTTGAATCCGGTGACCATAGAAGCGCTGATTGCTGAGACCAATAACCCACGGTTCGTTTACGATAGTTACCGACGCTTCATTATGATGCTTTCGGATGTGGCGTTTGGGTTGAGCAAGCACGATTTTGACAACCACATTTTTCAGGAATACAAGCACAAAGTTGGGGCGAAGAATGACCTTGACCTGAGTGCGGAAGATCTAAAGGCTGTATGTGAGCTCTTCTTGCAGCACGTGCGAGACCATGCTGGTCGCGAATTTCCAACCGATCCTTATGAGCAACTTGCTTTGGGAGTGGAAGCAGTATTTAAGTCCTGGAATACGGATCGCGCCATCGTCTATCGACGAACGGAAAAGATTCCAGACGAGATTGGTACCGCAGTAAATGTCCAATCCATGGTTTATGGTAACGCTGGTGACGATTGTGGAACGGGAGTTGCATTTACCCGTGACCCATCGACCGGTGAGAAGGCGATCTTCGGCGAGTATTTGATGAATGCACAGGGCGAGGACGTTGTCGCTGGTGTTCGTACTCCTGTTCCGATCTCCGAACTTGCGAAGCAGAACCCTGCCATCTACAAAGAGTTCATTGATACCTGCGACAAGTTGGAAGCGCACTACAAAGATATGCAAGATATCGAATTCACGATTGAGCACGGCAAGCTGTTTATGTTACAATGTCGATCGGGTAAACGAACCGGTCCTGCGGCAGTCAAGATCGCGGTTGACATGGTTCACGAAGGCTTGATCAATGAGAAAGAGGCGGTTAATCGCGTCACTGGATCTCACGTTGATCAGTTGCTTCACCCACGTATTGACCCTGATGCAATCGAAGCCGCAACCAAGGTTGCCAATGGCCTCGCGGCGAGCCCGGGAGCAGCAGTTGGTAAAGTTGTATTCACTGCAGACGATGCGGCGGAACAGGGAGTTCATGGCGGAAAGGGTGGAGCAGTCATCCTCCTACGTGACGAAACCAATCCTGACGACGTACACGGAATGCTTGCTGCCAAGGGTGTATTGACGGCTCGCGGTGGTAAGACGTCTCACGCTGCAGTTGTTGCACGTGGATTTGGTATCCCCTGCGTTGCTGGTGCGGAAGCGCTTCGCGTAGACTCGAAGGCGAAGATCTGTACTGTGGGCAGTATTGTCATCAAAGAGGGCGACGTTATTACGATGGACGGCTCAACCGGAGCGGTCTATCTTGGCGCATTGCCGCTTATCAAGCCGGAAGTCAGCGGTCCGTTTGGCGAACTGATGGTTTGGGCAGATGGTTTCAGAACGCTGAAAGTGCGCACAAATGCGGACAATCCGCGGGATGCACAGCAGGCGATCGACCTCGGCGCAGAAGGTATTGGACTCTGCCGAACAGAGCACATGTTCTTCGAGCAAGAGAGATTGCCAATTGTTCAGCAGATGATTCTCGCTAACGACGAAGCGACGCGACAGAATGCGCTCGATCAACTTCTTCCTTTCCAACAGAAGGACTTTGAGGGCATCTTTGAGGTGATGGACGGCAAGCCCGTGACCATCCGCTTGATCGACCCGCCCCTGCATGAGTTCCTGCCGACCAAGGATGCGATGAAGGAAGAGATCGCCACAGCTGAGCGCGCTGGATTGAGCAAATCGAGCCCGGAATATGCAGCAAAGTTGAATACCCTTGAAGCCATTGAGCAGATGCACGAATCGAACCCGATGCTTGGGCTGCGCGGCGTGCGACTCTCGATTGTTATGCCGGGGATTGTTGTCATGCAGACCCGCGCCATTTTACAGGCGGCGGCAGTTGTTGCAAAGAAGGGTATTGCTGTTCACCCGGAAATCATGATCCCGCTGGTTGGGCATGTGAACGAATTGAAGACGGTTCAAACCTTGCTTGAAGCGACCGCTAAAAAGGTCTGCGAAGAACAGGGAGTGGACATTCCATACATGTTCGGAACCATGATCGAAATCCCGCGTGCAACCCTAGTTGCGGATCAACTGGCAGAGTATGCGCAGTTCTTCAGCTTCGGTACGAACGACCTTACTCAGATGACATTTGGGTATAGCCGTGACGACGCCGGTAAATTCCTCATTCCGTACATCGAGCAGAAGATTCTACCAACCGATCCATTCGACACATTGGACCAAGAAGGTGTCGGTCAGTTGATGAAAACCTGTGTCGCGAAGGCAAAGCCGGTCCGCCCTGATATCAAATTGGGTATCTGTGGCGAGCACGGCGGGGATCCGGAGAGCGTGAAGTTCTGTCATCGAATTGGGTTGAACTACGTGAGTTGTTCGCCGTTCCGTGTGCCGATCGCACGACTTGCGGCGGCGCAGGCAGCGATTGGGGATGGAAAAGAGCGGGATAAGTAGACCTATTGCTCGTTGAAGGTAAAGATCGACAACTGGTCGGAAGCATGCTTCCGGCCAGTTGCTGTTTGTAGGATAAGGATTGTGATAGAATATCTTTGTTAGTGAATTTGCGATAGGGCTCTTTCGAAGGATTGGTGCAATGTCTATTACCCTTGATTTACCTCCAAGTCTTGAACAACAATTAAACATGGAAGCCATGGAAAAGGGAATTGCGGTTGAGGAAGTGATCAAGACTGTTCTTCATGAACATTATCCGACTGCGGATAGTTTGACGCCCGGACAATCCATTCTACAAATGGCAGCTAAGCTACGTGCTTGTGTACCGGAGGAAGAGATGGATAAGATTCCCAGCGATCTCTCCGTTAATTATAAACATTACCTTTACGGCTCCCCAAAGGTTACGGATTGAGAGCCCTATTCGTTGATACCGGATTTTGGATTGCCATTAATTCCAGCAGAGATGTTAACCACAACATAGCGGTGGAACTTGCAAGTAAATTAGGCGGCTGCCGGATAGTAACTAGTCAGATGGTTCTTACTGAGTTTTTGACGGATTTTGGAACTCGATACAGCCATTTGCGTATGGCGGCAGCACAATTTGTAAGAGACATGGAGCAGGATTCAACGATTACGATAGTTGATTCAACACCAGATCTCTTTGAATCTGCCCTCACTCTATATGAACGCCGCCCTGACAAGCAGTGGAGTCTAACGGACTGTGCAAGCTTTGTTATTTGCGAAGAACAGGGAATTTCGGAAGCGCTCGCATTCGATCATCACTATGAGCAGGCTGGAATCGTTGCTCTTATGCGGGATAAGTAGGAACCTAGTTCGTTAAATTAGGCTGTTAACATTGATGGGCAGGACAAGCAAGAGATTTTGCTTTTGTCCTGCCCATTTTTTCTGTTTCGTGAAAGGTCT
>CAISOI010000346.1 GCA_903886985.1 uncultured Chthonomonas sp. | reverse complement strand
GTATATGCCTCCAAGTCCTCCCAATAATATGCCCCAAGGTACTCGTGCTCAAATCGAGGAATATCAGAGTTACTGAAATCTGTTGTGAGATGGAAGATCCCAAACAGCGAGATGGCAGCCTTAAATCTATCAGTTTGTGAAATGGCCCAATTCGTCATATAACCGCCATAGGATCCACCCATTATCGCTAATTGCGTAGGGTCTATATAACCCTGATCAATCAAGTGATCAATTCCCGCCATGATGTCACGATAATCGCCGCCGCCCAGATCACGAAAGTTGGATGTAGCAAATGCATTCCCGTAACCTTCACTACCGCGAAAGTTAGGGCGGAATACCATGTAACCCCTGGCAGCCCATACAGCATGCATGTGATAGCTTCTTAGGGTATTGCTTGATCTGCCTTTTGGGCCACCATGAACCTGAACAACCAAGGGGAACTTATCCGTCAAATCGGCATCATTCGGCCACGTTAGGACTCCCTCAATGGTTCCGAAGTCTGATTCCCATGAGACAACATCTTGGCGTGGAACTTCTACCTTCTCCCGAAAATCGTTGCTAAACTCAGTAATGGGATTGCGTTCGCCGGATGCAGTAAGCCAGAGCAACTCTGGAAACTCAGCCCCGTTTTCGATAACCGCCACGACGTTTCCCGCTTTGTCAGCATGAAAACTACTGACAACAATTGAACTGTCTGTTGTTATCTGTCCCCATGTCCCTGAGGAAAATCTGTACAGCGGAGTGTTCGTTCTCTCAATTGCCGAGCAAATTATTGTTCCGTCAGATTGCCAGTAATAATCATCAATATCAAAATCGATGGAATCGCTGAGATTAATGATCTCACCCCCAATGGATGGAGCTACAAACAGACATTCCTGCGAGAAGCTATGTTCAATATTTCTACCGCCAACAAAGCTGATCTGTGAACCGTCGGCTGACCATTTCGCATCTCTTTTTGACCCTTTTCTTTGCACCACTTTTGTTGGCTCGGAGTCGCCATTCAGGTCTAGAACAAAAATGTCAGTCAGGTGATAGTCGTTGGCTTCTCCAGAATAGTTCGTGATATAGGCAATTCTCTGTCCATTCGGCGAAAGTGCAAACTCCTCAATACCAAAGTCACCTGAAAAGATAAGAGTACACTTTTTGTCATCTACAACTACTTCCCAAAGTTGCTTTCGGCGTTTGTCCCCATGTTCGACGATGGGATCCACCTTCCGCTTTTGTTCTGAAGAATATATGTTCTCAAACGGTTCGGTACGTTTCTCGCGGGTCAAAAAGACAATACTCTGGCTGTCGGGGCTCCACTCGTAATGTTCAATGCCCTCTTTGACGTCTGTCAAAGCAAATGCCTCTCCACCGTCCAGAGGCATGAGCCAAATCTGATCCAGCCGTTCTTCTTCGTCATCCGTATCTGAGATGTCCGTCTGATCCGGTCGTTCACTTAGAAACGCGAGCCAATTTCCGTCCGGCGACCAGCGGGCAGAATGCTCTCCCTCATAACTAAAAGTAATCTGTCGAGGTTTACACTCGGAAGTGTTAGCAATCCATAGTCTCGAAACAATTCGGCTATCTTCAAAATCAGGTTCGGACACTTCAAACACAACTCGAGAGGAATTGGGGTGGATCTGGGGATCACGGGGAACTTTCAGTTCCAAAATATTTTGGGCAGTTATCTTAAGCTTCAAACGGAATCTCTTTCTGAATTACACCTGACGTTCTATATTTCTGTTTCGTCTTTGAAATAATTGTTGATTGCGGTGATGAAGTTGCAACTGAATCCAATTCATCCAGCGTGAGCCAGCGAAGTTCGGCGCAATCTAGTCTTGTTGGTTCACCCAACTGCCAAACAGCCAAAACACCGGTAAGAACAATTCTATGATGAGTGACCGCATGTTTCACAGTTGCTACCGTCTCCATGGGAACGACCTCTAATCCTACCACTTCCTTTGCCGCTCGAATTGCACATTGTAAAGCGGTTTCACCTTTATTCGCGACACGCCGAGGAAATTCCCACAAGCCTCCCCAAAGTCCATTGAGATATCGTTGAACCATGAGGTATTTGCCATTTCGCTCAATAATAACTGAGGTGTGTGACTGTTGAACTGTGGCGCGTCCCGGTGCTAGCTGTGGAAATAGAGTTGGGTCCGGAGAGTTACCAGCAACACAAATTCCTACTAATGGGCAACGGGGGCATCGAGGATCGACCGGTATGCACAGTGTCGCGCCAAGCTCCATAAGAGCTTGATTATGATCACTTGCAGTCCCATCAGGCATTAACTGCTTTGCAAATTTCCAAATTGTTTCAGAAACAGCGGAACTCTTCGGATCTCCTGCAATTGCAAAGACCCGGGACAACACACGTATAACGTTGGTATCGACGAGAGGTTCCGGCTGATTGAAGGCAATGCTGAGAATAGCACCCGATGTATACCTTCCAATTCCTGGCAACTTGAGCAGTGCGGGTTGTTCTTGAGGTATGGAGCCGTTATAACCATCAACCACCATTTTTGCTGCCCGATGCAGATTACGACCACGAGCGTAGTAACCCAGCCCGGACCAATGTTGGAGCACCTCTTCGAGCTCCGCATTTGCAAGGGATTCGACGGTTGGAAACGAACACATCCAGCGTTCAAAATAAGGGATTACGGTGGCAACTTGTGTCTGTTGCAGCATGATTTCGGAGACCCATACCGCATAGGCATTCCAGAACATTCTGCGCCACGGAAGGTCACGCTTGTTTTCCAGAAACCAATAGCGCAACGGTCCGTGGAATATATCAACGTCTTCGATTGTTGGGCGAGTGGAGCTTGGCATGTGTGGGATATTTTAGCATGGCGCACAAACATGAATAAATGCGATCAGAATCGCCCGGTAGAATGAGTCAAATTTTGCCTCAATAGAATAGGTATTACGTGGCTTTGAATGTATCTCAATATGAACCGAGAACCACGTATCTGAGTCCGCAGGGCTCTTCCACTTGCACCAGACTGATAAAACGATCAAAGTGCACATTTTTCTGATACTTTTTTTGAGTAGATGGAGAGGAATTTCTTCTTGATGTGCAACAATATCAATTAACGAGTATAACTGTATCCCTTGTGCCATGTTAGCATGGCAAACAGGGGAAAGCAGACAATTAACTCGTGCTGGTTCCTTTGATCATTGTATCTTTCATCGAGGAACGAAAGGATCAACTAAAATGAGCATTTTGAAGACAACTCTTCGAATCGCTGCTTTGTCGTTGGTTGCGGGCGCTGCACTTGTGACACCATTCGCTGCAAAGGCAAGCTTAATTGACGGCCTTAGCCTCCGAGTAGGTGGCTTTTTCCCATCACAATCGGCATTCCGTACCCTTACGGCAAACACTGCGCCAGGTTTTGGCGTAGAGTACAAGTTACCGTTTGTACCTAAAGTATTTAACGGTGAGCACTGGAGTTCCAGCATCTCAGCAGATTTC
Organism: uncultured Chthonomonas sp.; assembly: GCA_903886985.1. Taxonomy (GTDB): domain Bacteria; phylum Armatimonadota; class Chthonomonadetes; order Chthonomonadales; family CAJBBX01; genus CAISOI01. Next base: position 414 of record CAISOI010000346.1, on the reverse strand, counting down.
TATCTTGCACACCATGCTGGTGTATACTCACGCTACATTCCCATCTCACTCAACCAAGTCTACACGTTTGAAGAGTATGGTGGAAAGACCCCTTATGCCGGATTTGCGCTAAATGGTGCATTGGTCGGTGTCAGTGGCGGAGTTCAACCTACCGTTGGACGATATGGACTTGGCTTGATTGTTGGTGCAAACTTCAGCAAGAGCCTCTTCCTAGAAGGTCGTTACGACTGGTATGATGCTCACAAACTAGCAGTCGGAAATCCTGAAGGATTCCGCGTAATCGCAGGTATTCGCTTCTAATCGTCGTTGTTGATGCCAAGGTGAAGGTTCAGTACGTAACATTGGATAGTGCTGAAAACGATCTTCAGATTCAACAATCTTGATTTGCGAATGGTTGCAAAAATATTTGGCTCT
>CAISOI010000345.1 GCA_903886985.1 uncultured Chthonomonas sp. | reverse complement strand
TCTACTCCACAGTACTCGACGGGCTAAACACCGTTGGGTGGTTCGATCTGAGAATAAGAGCAGCACGTCGACACATCACAGAATTAAATAAGAGCCTAGATCGTCGCAGTTTGACTTCTGAAGATCAAAAGGAAAAAGGCAAGATATATTCTCGCATCGAGACTTATAACAACTACCTTTATTGCACTCGTGAGGAGACTATCGAGGAGATAAACAAGGACCAAGAAGTCTCTTCCTTCCGTGAAATTCCATTCATCTGTTCGCGTTTTAGACGATGTACTCTGGACCTACTGGATTCACTGGAAAAAATTAGTGATGGATCAGAAAAAGAGATCACAGATGCCCTGGCAGCATGGTTCGCGGTGGTTCAGAAGTTGTCCACGAAGAAGCCTGTAACCCAAGTCGCGGTTCAATCATTGTCAACGGATAATCCCCTAGCCCAAGACGATGCTCCGAGTGCCACCTCCAAGGTAATTTTGGGAGCTCAAAGTGTCAATGTCGACATCTCAGCCCTGAAAACAATGAAAATTATGTCGTCTACATTGCAGTCGGCATCTGATTCGCTGGTTTCAGCAACTCCTTCCGTAGAGGATGTTATAGCGTCGTTTGATCTGGACGAGCCAGAATGCATTGACTATGGAATGCACCTGATTTCGGGTTTTACCGAGCTCACGTCTAAGAATCGGATCAACTTAATAAGAATTAGCCCAAACGACACGAAAAACTTGTCGCTAATCGGACGTGGTGAACCAAACCCCGCCAATCCAAACGAATCTACGCAGGCTAAACTCAAGCTCGCAGGCGAGGGCCTTGGGCATTTTCAGGGGTTTCTGCAAGAACGTTGGCGTCGCAATGATTACATCTGGGCTCGTCTGGATACCGCGGAAACCATTCTCCGCGCCATGGCACAAACATCTGCCAAAATTGGAAAACCTATTCCTGAACAAACCCTTAAGGATTGGATAACAAAACGCCAACAAGATATCCTCGACGACGAACTAAAACTTTATAATAAAGAAGTCACGAAAGACAAATTGACTTGCGCCGTTGGTCCTGGCAATGTCGAGGGCAATAAGCAGTTGATAGGTTTTGGCTTGGAAACTGTGGCAGATGCCGACGAACCTCAATTTACTCAGAACATAAACTATCTCGTTAATACTACAATTAAATTATTCCGAGGTAATTCTAAAAATATCCCCGCCGCGATAACCATCTTAGAACGAATTCTAAGGTTCGTCTCCTATATCGCTCAGACAGTGGTTCTCGTCTTTCCGCCCAGCAAAAGAAAGGCGCTGCCGGTTGGTGTCGGCACTCTCTTGGTGTTGCTTCTGGGAGGAACTACCTACGTCTTGGGCTGGTTTGCAGCAAGTGGCAAATTGGGATCGTACGTCCATTACGGAACCTTGGGACTTTTGGCCGCCTTGCTACTAATTTGCATTGGGTGCGTCATTGGGTGGGAGTGGTTTGTCGTGGTTCCAGTTGCGTTTTCAGCGGCATGGAGTACTGCTTTCTATCTCAGCGGGGCTACCCTAAATTCCAGCCAACCTTTGACATGGGGATTCTATGGTTCGTGGATACTCGTTGTCATTTCATTTATTGCTGCGGTGGTGAGACGTAGAAAGTTGAATTAGAAAATCCCGTGCACATTGTGCACGGGATATCATTCTATACGGTCGCCATGGGCAACAGCGGTCTGCCTTTGGCGGCCACTTTCTTGCCAATGCCATCCAGCACCATTCGGTCACATGCCTGACACATCGTGCAGGGCTGCGTGTGACAATCCGCGGTGAGCTTACCTTCGCGGCTTTTGCGGTCTTCCAGCTTTTGGTATGCTTTGGTAACGCCGCAATCGATGTGATCCCACGGAAGCGGTTCGTCGTGACTCTTCAGGCGATTTGCGAAGAAATACGGATCGAGTCCCACAGTTTCAAATGCAGTGATCCATCGATCATAGGAGAAATACTCGTCCCACGAACAGAATTTCGCACCCTGTCGCCACGCCTCTTCAATTGCATCTGCAACGCGTCGATCCCCAAGAGAAATCATCGCTTCGAGGTGCGTTGTCCGTGCATCGTGATGACGATAACTGATGCCCTTGTCCCGAATATTAGAACGCAGGAGTTTCTGCTTTCGCGTGATCTCCTCAATGGTATCCTGGCAATGCCATTGCCATGGAGTATTCGGTTTTGGCACAAAAGTGGAGACTCCGATGGTGACCGTCGGATTTGCAACTTTCATCTGCCTTGCTAGCTTGCAAACTCTGTTAGCAAGATCGGCAATAGCGATAACGTCTTCATCGGTCTCTGTCGGCAGAGAGATCATGAAGTAGAGCTTGATTCGTTTCCAGCCGGCGGCAAAAGCTGTCTCAGCTGCCTGGAACAGATCTTCTTCTGTTACACCCTTGTTGGTGACATCCCGCATTCTTTGAGAGCCGGCTTCGGGGGCGAAAGTTAACCCGGTCTTCCGCACTTTTTGAATGTCTTCCACCAACTTCACACAATTCTTGTCGGCGCGAAGCGATGGCAGTGACACTCCGATTTTTCGGTCGCCATATTTGTCGATCATGCCGTGAACTACATCTTCCACCCGACTGAAATCCGCGGTGGAGAGTGACACGAGCGATACATCCTCATGACCTGTATTTTGAATCAATTCTTCCGCAAGCTCCATCAATCTTTCAGGAGACTTTTCGCGGACAGGGCGAGTGATCATTCCCGCCTGGCAGAAACGACAGCCGCGCGTACAGCCGCGCATAACTTCCAGCGAGATTCTGTCGTGAACCACTTCAATAAATGGAATAATCGGCTTCGTAGGATATGGCACATTGTCCACATCCCAGACAATGCGACGCTTAACCACGTCCGGAACTAATCCCGCATACATCGGATAGGGCTTCACGGCATCGAAATATCTGCGATCTGCATTCTCGAATCGGGGGTCTGGGCAAACATAATTCTCATCGGAATAATTCTTGTATGTCGCCTCATAGAATCGTGGAATATAGAGTCCTTCGATTTTCGCGAATTCCAACATCATCT
>CAISOI010000344.1 GCA_903886985.1 uncultured Chthonomonas sp. | reverse complement strand
CGATATTTAGTTGTTGTATGTTAAGGTACGGCACCTAGTTATATGTATATCTTTGTCTACTAATCATAGACGTCAGCGGTTGCAAGAATGTTCCAAGAATTTTTAAACTTTTTTTGGTGAGTGAGTACCATACCGTCAGAATGCGTCTGCCAACCCTCCACAGATAGGACCGCCGGCACGATTTTTGTGCTTATAGTTAACTACTCGTTTGGGGTTGGGGAATCCGGAAAGGTTGTCGAAAGTTTTTTTGAAAATTTTTTTGGAAGGACGGTGCAGGGAGCGAAAGTAAGTGGATTCTAGAAGCAATAAGCAGATTTCTCCACTCCGCGATCAAGTTATGATACTTGCCCAGGCTTCGGTCGAAATGACGGTTCAGGGGGTGTTGAGTCCTTCGTGAGTGTGGATGGATTGTTTCCATAGAGCCCTGTGAGTGCGATGACGGATTCCTGTCGGTCGAGATGGAACTGTTCTCGATGGGACCCACCACCGCCATACGTCCCCACCATTTGGCTCAGGTTCTTGCCACCAACTGCCAAATGTACTCGAGCACCGCCCGATCCAATCACCGCCAGTAACATTGGCGATTCATCGCCCTCACATACAACCTTCCATTCCCATCCCAATAATATCCGCGGGTACCACCATATTAAAGCCGCGTCGGGATTGTCCCGATATGGTTCTGGGGTTCTTCAAACGGCCAAAAGCGTAAGGAATCTATCTAAGTATGGTACTGAAGAGGATGGAGATAGCGTCTCTCTACGATGGATAAATTGGATTTAATAGCTACTCACTTATTCTCCTTCTTGCGAGAATAATCGACTGTTTTGCCAGAGTTAAGCCGTCCCTGAATTCGCAGTTCCTCATATCCTGAGTAGACCAAATGTCCGTTTCGTAGGTTCCAAGTGTCCAAGTGAGTGAACACTACATAGGGATCAACCCTGACATATCCATTTTTTTCTTTTTTCCAATTAATGCGTTCAACAATTCGAACCGAAATCGAGGTTTTACTGCGCTTAAAGTTATCAATTGTTATCAGATGTTTACTGGGTTTGCCAAGATCAGCTTCAACCTGCAAATGACTGATAAATGAGTCGCGCCCTTTTACTGACAACCCGGTCGTTGTCTTCCAAACGAAATCGGTCGCCATCCTCATTCGGTATGACGTCAAATTATTATGATCAACCATTCTAGCCAATTCGCTATACGTTATTCTCAAACGGGTCCGAATTTCCGAGGCCGAATCGTACGCAAATGTTATCCCACCATTTAGCGCAGTTAACAAGAGCACGTTGAATACGGCCAACTCATATTGTTTGCCGTTATTAAATCGCATTGCAAATCCTCCATCTTAAAATGACCCATTGGCATAGTTGACTCCGATGAGTTGGCTGCTGTACATCTCGCCAAAGGCATTGAACTTGTTACGCAGGTCGGTAGCAGGGTTGTTGCCGTAAAGCCCCGTGAGGGCAATCGCCGATTCCTGTCGGTCGAGATGGAACTGCTCCCTGAGAGACCCACCACCGCCGTAGGTTCCAACCATTTGGTGGAATGGACTCGCTTTGTTAAACACTACATAGACCATCTGCGATGTCATTGGCATAGGTACGAATTTCGCGTTGCTCTGTGAAGTGATCCATCGTCCCGCCGAATCATAGGTCTTAGGAATGGGATTACGCAACGTTACAAATGCGCACCAAGTTTCTTCATGTGATCTAATACATCCTTTGAGACCCCCAAATATCCATTCTGATTTCTTATCATCCTCTTCAAAACCGTTTCATTCTTCCGGCTCTTCAAATTGACGTTGGCACCGTATTTAACAAGAATATCCATATACACTATGCCGAATCTGCTAACGCAGTATTCCAACGCAACTGTTTCACCAATGGATGAGATATTTGGATCTGCCTTGTGTTTCAGCAACAATTCTACCATTGCAGAATTGTCTTCTGAATAGGCACCTATAAGGGAATGAATTAAGGGTGTGCCTCCGTATACGTCTACGGTGTTTGGATTTGCTTTTCGCTTAAGCAACTCGCTAACCACAGAACTGCGTCGGTGAGTGACAGCCAACTCAAGAGCGGACACTCGTGTCAACTCATCCTTTGCATTGACATTAGCTCCAGCACGAATTAATGCCAAAATGATCTCATCGGATGCTGGTCGAGGTTTATCGGACAACCAGTAATGGACATCCCAGGCTCCTAGAGCGATTATCAATGCCACGGATTTGTGTTGCGGCAATGTAAGTTTTGCTGAACGCAAGTTTGCCTTTATTTCTTCAGTGAGTTCCGCATACTTTGAGTTATCTTGTGCATTGGGCGAAGCACCCTGTTTCAGTAGAGATTGTACTTTGGACACATTGTTTTGCATGACGGAGATTACTAACCTATCATTCAAATCAACCACGGCGGGCTGAAAGCCCGTTTTTGCAGCAAGTACCATCGAATACAAAATTAACATTGAATTCATAAGATCCACTCCGTAGGTACTAGTAGGCTAGTTTTAACTTGCTTGATTGCCAGAGGACTGACGGAGTCAAAAGTGCCTCCACTACCCAACAACAATCATGAGATACGGTAATCCATCCTATGAGCCCGAATTCTCATTCAGTCCCTATATGCCATTAGCTAGTCCACGTGAAATTCTTTCTCCACATCGTTCACTTTGAACGTGATCCCCGGTTGAGCGGCATCCCACTGCAAATTATCAATCTGATTATAGTCTTTGCGGGTGCTCACTCGAAATCGAGCGACATTTGTCATGACTGCTGTGTCCAATTTCACTACGACAACGCGTATGTCATCGCTAATGTAAGACTTGGAAGACCGCAATACCCTTGATATAACCGTTGACCACCATGAAGGTATCACTTCTGATTTCAGAACGAT
>CAISOI010000343.1 GCA_903886985.1 uncultured Chthonomonas sp. | reverse complement strand
TCTATCTCTCATATTCTGCCTGATGCCTAAGTTGGCTTTCTCACAATTGGAACTTCCAAGCGATAAACCGATTCGCTTCGGCCGAATGCCGTCCATTTCACCGGATGGGACAAAGGTCTGTTTCAGTTATCAGGGCAATCTGTGGGTCTCATCGATTTCAGGTGGTTCGGCTACCCGTTTGACCGCTACTGACAGCACGGATATCAACCCTCACTGGTCAGCAGATGGCAAATGGATCGCTTTTAATTCCGACCGAGACGGTGGCTCCAAGATATTTGTGATCCCGGCAGTGGGTGGACCCGCCAAGCAACTAAGTTTTCATAGTGCTCCCTTAACTGTTGCGGACTGGTATCCCGATGGCAAAGCCATACTGGTTACCACAATTCGCAATACGGATTTTGCAGCCATTTACAAAATGGAGATTCCTTCAGGACGCCTAAAGCTGCTGTTTAATGATGCTGCCAAAGCCATCTTCCCAACACTCTCTCCCGACGGAAAGTGGATTGCCTGGACGCGTGGATTATTGGCCGACGTAATCCGCAAAAACTACAAGGGGGCTGCCCATTACGACATCTACACGGCTCCTGCGGACTTTAGTAAGACTCCTCGCAAACTGAGCGACTCTGACAAGAACAACATGTGGCCAGTTTGGAACAAAGAGAGTTCCATGGTCTATTACTGCTCAGAGCGTTCGGGCGTCATGACCGTGTGGCGAGTACCGCGTGATGGTGGCAAGCCTACGCAAATAGTCACAAACCCACCAGATGCAATTCGATACCTATCCAGTGCCCATAATGCAAATACGCTGGTCTATGAGTGTGACAACAAGATAGGTACTACCTCCGCAAATGGCGGTGCCTTTCAAGATATCTCCGTCATCTGCCGCACAGATGACAAAGGCAAATTAAAAACCAACACTACGTATGCCGGGACCAATGCGGCGGAATACGCGCTCTCTCCAGATGGCAAAAAAGTTGCACTCGTCGTTCGAGGAGATATCTTCCTCGCAAATACCGAGAAACCCAATGAAGCAAAAAGATTAACCAATACTCCTTTGCGGGAGCAGCATGTTCGCTGGTCCCCGGATGGAAAGAATATAGTATTCGAATCGAATCGGACCGGTGCTAACAAGATCTATGCAATTAATATTGCAACTAAAGAGACCACCCAGATTACCAAAATGGCTGGCATCGACTCGTTTCCCACATACTCACCAGACGGTAACTGGATCGCATTCCTGCGAGGTCCAAAGACTTCAGTTTACGTCGTAAAATCGGATGGCAGCGGTGAGCAATTATTGGTAAAGGGACCCAAAATCGAAATGCTGCGATGGTCTCCCGACGGCAAATGGATTTCCTATGCTCAAGAGAATGACATTCGTGTTGAAGACGCATTTGTTGCACGCGTGACATTAAAAGACGGAGTCATGACTGCTGCAGAGCCTGTAAATGTGACAGATCATCCCGGTCTAAACGACGAACCTCGCTGGTATCCTGATGGATCTAAACTGGCTTACCGCTCAAATCGATATCGTAATCGGGATGTTGAGACACTTAATCATACGGGGAAATTTAATGTCTATTCCACATCGTTAGAAAAGGATAAAGACAAGTTTGATGATGATGAGGACGCCCCAAAACCTGCCGAAGCCAAACCCGGTGACAAGAAGCCTGAACCTAAAATAGATGTTAAAGTCGATCCGAGCGAGATTGAACGACGTGGCAAATCAATCATTGCACCTGAGACTTCCGTGGAATCGTATGAAATATCACCGGACGGCAAATCCATTGCATTTGTCGCAGCAAATGACGGCAAAGTTGATCTGTGGGTTGCAGGCGCAGAAGGTGGCTCACCACAGAGGTTAACTCAATCCGGCGAAGCACCGACTTCACTATCATGGACTTCCGATTCGTCGAAAATCTACTATTTATCGGGCGGATCGGTTAAGTGGATTGCGAAGACGGGGGCAGGAGCGGGTCAGGTTGCCTTTACGGTAAGAATGGATATCGACCGTCTTGTCGACTTCAAAGCCGTATTCGATGAAGCCTGGAACACCCTGAACGATAACTATTACGATCCCGATTTCCACGGTGTTAACTGGAAGGCGGTCGGTGATAAGTATCGCTCACTCATTGACAGCACTTCTGTTCGTTCCGATCTCGATTATCTCATCAACCAGATGTTAGGAGAATTGAACTCCTCACACATGGGATTTGTGAATATTGCGGCCGTAAGACCTTCTCGACAGACCGGAATGCTGGGAGTAATTCCCGATCCCGAATTTAAGGGCGACGGAGTAAAAGTCGGTGAGATTGTGCCGCGGAGCCCTGCCGATAAAAACGAGAGCCGCTTAAAAGTAGGCGAATACGTCCTTACTGTTGATGATACTACCGTAACGGATGAAGCGTCTTTTGATCAGGCACTGGCAGATAAAGCCGGTAGAACCGTTGTACTAATGGTCAACTCCAAACCTACATTGGACGGTGCCCATAAGGTCAAAATCAAACCGATACTACTTCAAGCCTACCGATTGCTTGTCTATGAAAAGTGGGTGGATGGTCGTCGCGCCATTGTCGATAAAGTCTCAAATGGAAAGGTCGGCTATCTACATGTTACCGACATGGGGGATGCTGCCCGTAATCGATTTGAACGTGAGTTATTCAGCATAGGCATGCGCAAAGAAGCTGTTATCGTGGACGTGCGTTACAATCAAGGCGGGGATACTCATGACAGCCTCTTGAGAATGGTCGAACGAAACAAGCACTATTTCACATTCGTTTGGCGCAATGAAACACCATTTACACAGCCGGAACGGGCTATCACAAAGCCGGTTATTTTACTAACCAATCCTGGCTCCCTGAGTGATGCGGAATGTTTTGCAAATGGTTGGCGTGAGCTCAACATAGGCAAGATTGTTGGCCAACCTACCATGGGGTGGATTATCTTTACATCGAGCCGACTGTTGTTGGATGGAAGTATGATTCGAGTTCCAGGGCTGGGGTGTTTCACAAACTCGGGTCGTGATATGGAAAACTGGGGAGTTCCACCAGACGTCTTGGTGGATATGACTCCGGAAGATGCCATGAACGGAAAAGATCCTCAGATCGAAAAAGCGGTTGAGGAAGTCCTGAAAGACAAACGGATCAAAAAGTAGCGGTTCAGCATCGAGGTTCAGCCGACATTCGGAGCAGCTTAGATCGCCGGAATCAAAAAAGGACCCATGGACCCAAATTAATAGCCCTGCCAGGGAAATCTGGCGGGGCTGCTTTTTTTTGAGTTTTAAAGGGACTGGCGGTCGCCTGTCCTGCATGCTATTGACCCATCCTGAAGGATGGGTCTTGAGGCTGTGCCAAAAGGGATTAAGGTTCAGCAGAGTTACTCACATTTGTCAACGACAGGGCTATTAAGACCCATTTTCCCCAAGCCATTTTCGTGCAGCTGCGGCCTGGTCCAAAGTGGGGTTAATTTTTTCTCGCGACTTGTGCAACTTTGAAAGCGCCTGGTCATACGTTAGTCCATTCTTCTTGGCATAATAGGCGGTAACAATGGAACCGGAACGTTCTTGGCCCGCTCGGCAATGGATATAAACAGTATTATTTGGATCAGACAACCAGTCATCAAGGATTTCTTCAGCTTTATTGAAAACGAAGTCCGAAGGAGGCTGCACATCTACAACAGGTAAATGCGCCCTAATTATTGTTGATTCACTTATGGAGGTTATCGCTTCCATTCCAAATTTGCCCGGTGAATTCCACTCCTGCTCCTCGCGCATATCCAAAATATGAGTAATTCCGTCATTTTGGAGTCTTTCAACGTCCACAGATGTCAAGGGGTTTCGAC
>CAISOI010000342.1 GCA_903886985.1 uncultured Chthonomonas sp. | reverse complement strand
GTCTGAAAGATCAACAATGTTTGTGATTCCCTCGACACGTTTCTGCTTCACATGATCGGCTATGTTCGTAATAAGTCGGTCTTTCACGACCTGATAGGGCAATTCTGTAATTACAATTGCCGTCCTACCATTGTCCATCGGTTCAATTTGTACATTTGCCTGCACAATTACTTTGCCACGCCCGGTCGCAAAATATTCACGAATACCCTTGGTACCTAAAATAATGCCCTGGGTTGGGAAGTCAGGTCCAGGGATAAATTTCATCAATTCTTCGATAGTGATGTCAGGTTTTTCCAGCATGGACAGACAGGCATCAATCACTTCTCGAAGGTTGTGAGGAGCGATTTTCGTCGCCATACCTACAGCGATACCCTCTCCACCATTACAGATAAAGTTCGGGAATCTTGCCGGGAGAACGGTGGGTTCGCGGTCAGATTGGTCGTAAGTCGCCATCCAATCAACAGTGTCACGATCGATGTCTTCCATCATTTCCATTGCGATGGGTGTTAGACGCGCCTCAGTATATCGCATTGCTGCCGGCGGGTCATCGTCAATCGATCCAAAGTTGCCTTGACCATCCACAAGCGGGTATCGCAGACTGAAAGGTTGTGCCAAGCGAACAAGAGTATCGTATATCGCCTGATCGCCATGAGGGTGGAAACGTTTCATCGTTTCGCCGACAACCGCAGCACACTTCACGTGCCGATTTCCTGGGTTTAGTCCCAGTTCCCTCATTGCATAAAGAATACGGCGCGCTACAGGCTTAAAGCCGTCTCGCACATCAGGTAATGCACGAGAAATAAGTGTTGAAACGGCGTATCCAAGGTAGGAACGTCGCATCTCTTCTTCAATATCAACTTGGAATATGGCGTAAGGAGGACCGCCATTATCGCCTTCGATTGGTTCTGGCTCTGGCAATTCATTGTCAGTGGGCATAAAAATCCCTTTTTGTGGAGGTCAGAATGACCTAGAATGAGGTTAAACTTATGTTTTTATGGTACCCGAAATATGCACCTTTGTCAAGCTCAAATCGGCGATTCCACGCTCAAACGACCTGTCCAAAATGACCATCTCGAAGGTGTGATTGGTCGGTCGTAAATGCTGTCTCATAAACCCGCTCCACCAATTAGGGTTTTGGAAGTTGGGTCAAACCGAATCCTGCAATAGTCCAATCACCATTATTACCGGTGAAAACCTTTGCCACAATCTCGGGCATTTTGGTGTGGCGGTTAAAGTTCATTCGTTGCGTCCACATTTGTGATGATGGGCAAATGGCGCGTATTGGCGTTAAATTTGTCCATAAAATTGTGCCTACGTCTCCTTACTAAGTGTTTGAAATGATCAACGTATAAAAAAGGTCTCGCTGCACACTAGTTCCACTTTGGTTTGACACTGTATTAACCATTGTTAACGGATGTCAAACTTTTGCTGGTATACACTGAACTCATGAATTCTGGTCACGAGTCGCCTGGTGATGTTATAATCTTCCCGTAACTGCATTGGCAGAAGCTTCTGATGAAATGAGTAGAAAAGTGAAAGACATAGAGATCGATGACGAGTTTATTACCCTTGGTCAGCTGCTTAAATTAGCTGGTGCCATTGGGACGGGTGGGGAAGCCAAGTTCTACCTGGCAGAAAACACCCCCGTTGTTAACGGCGAAGAGGATGCAAGGCGAGGACGTAAAATTCGAGTTGACGATGAGATCGAACTGCCTCAGCTAGGTAAATTCAAAATTGTAAAAAGTTCTTCTTGAAACGAAATGAGACCGGTCCAAATCTGGACCGGCCCCATTCTTCCGTATTCTGTAACTAACGACTGGCGACTACAAGCTCACCATGTCGGGGGTTATTTCGATCCGCGTTTTCTTGTCCATCGCTTCATTCGCTTTTACAGCGGCAGCGCAACATCCAAGAGCTTCTTTCCAATCGCAAGTAACTGGAGAGCCGGTACGAATTGCCGCAAAGAAGTCTTCCATCTCCAACTGATAACTCGTCTTTCCAGACGAAGCAGTCATCAGTGTCTTTTCTCCAACCTTGGTGCCGGGCTTGATCTTCTTCGTTGCTTCAGGATCGAGTTTTAAACCCGATTCATTGTGCTTGCCTTTTTGCGCTGTAGCAGACTGCTTCATCCAATCTTCAACTGGAGCTGTTGGCTCACGGAAGTAAGAACTGGGAGTTTCCTTCTCCTCCGAGATGAGCAACGTTCCGTCTTTGCCCATATATTGCTCATAGTATCCGTCGTACTGATTTGTCGTAATGGATGTGTAGTTTAGCTTCACCCCACCCGGGTATTCGAAGATGACTTCGACATTATCAAAGACTTCACGACCATCTTTCCAGTAGTCAATACCACCCATCCCGACCACGGCGATCGGGGCAGAACCAAGGAACCAGTTTACAGCGTGAATCTGATGCGTTCCGAGTTCAGACATAAGGCCATGTGAATATTCTCGGTACATTCGCCAGTTTCGATGTCGATCATCCATTCCGGGTAGGGGGGCTTTGCGCCAGTTTCCGTTTCGGTTCCATTGGGCACGAACATGTGTAATTTGGCCACAGACTTTCTTCTCATGAAGAAGTTCCCATGCATGGTTGTACATAATGTTTGCACGACGTTGATGCCCTATTTGAAGCACCCGCTTGTTGCTTATAGATGCGCGTGCCATTTTCTTTGCATCGGAGATGTTATGCGCCATCATCTTCTCGCAAAAGACATGTTTACCAGACTGTAGCGCGGCAATAGTAATGGGCGCATGCATGTAGAGTGGGGTAGCAATCAGAACTGCCTCGATATCTTTTCGGTCCATGACCTCGCGATAATCGGTGTATACCTTCGCGCCGGGGACATCTTTTTGTGCTCGATCCAAATAGGGCTTGTAAATATCGCAAACGGCAACCATTTCAACACCGGGGACGGTTAGGGCTGCTTTGAAATCAGTACCGTACCCTTGATCACCTACACCAATAAACGCACACTTTACGGGGCGAGCGTCCTTGCGGGACTCCTGTCTGCGTTCCTCTGCACGTGCCCATTCTGTGAGACTCAAACCAAACGCTCCTGCGATTGCAGATGTTCCTTGCAAGAATTCTCGACGGTTTACGTTGTCCGGTGTAAATGCGATGTGAGGCTGTCGTTCAATATCTGCCATGAGCTCTCTCCGTTCTGAATGGAATACACAACAATGTGATTGGCCGCTTTCGATCCGCAGTGCAATTTTACGTCAAAATTATACAATCCATATCAATTGTTAAAGCCAAACCTAGAAACCAAGATGGAGTCTGACCCATCTTCTTCCAACATTATGACACGGAGGTCCGGCCGAGTGTGACAAATTTCTTCCGTCCGTTCTCTGCCGAGAACAAAGAATGCAGTTGAAAGTGCATCGCTTTCCGCCCCAGTGGGTGCAATGACAGATACGCTGATCATTCCTTGCGTGGGTTGCCCAGTTAGTGGGTCGATGATGTGAGAGTATCGCTTGCCATTCATTTCGAAGTACTGCTCATAATTACCCGATGTAGATAGCGCTTCGTCTTTGAGATATACAACCTCTATGGGAGTTTCATGGTCGCGAGGATCTTTTATGATCAATTCCCAGGCCATTTTGTCGGGAGGAGCGCCCATAGCATATATGGAGCTTTGCCCTCCGTGAATAACGGCATTTTCTGCTCCGTACATTTTCAGGATCGTGGCGGCACGATCTAAAGCATAGCCTTTACCGACCGCTCCCAGAGATATCTCCATGCCCTCAGTGGCGAAGTATATTAACTGGTCCTCGTCATCAGTCATTATTCGATAAAAACCGACCTTTGCGAGTGTGTTGCAAATTTCGTCTATAGTCGGTATGCGGCCCTCGCCCCGATAGAACCCCCAGATTTTTACCAGCGGACCGGCAGTTATGTCAAAGGCACCTTCAGTTTCAGAACTGATACGGAGGCAGTCTTTGATCAAGTGATACAATTGGGGTTCCAACCGGACCCATTGCTCACAGGCGTGAAGATTCAAACGAGTAATGTCACTTTCATCCCGATAGTGACTTAACTGTGCGTCCAATCTTGTAATCTCTTCTAGGGCTTCTTCTCCCGCAAAGATCATTTGGTCTCGACCGATGCCTGCGAGGAATATTTCAAACTGGCAGCCCATAGCCTGACGTTGTAATCTGGGATAGAAATACTCAACTATTTCCTTAGGAGGCGCAATGTCGTAACAGCTCAAATCTATTTGGTTGGGGTTGTAGGATTGTGCGATCTCAGGGGGAGCTTGATATGGAAGAGTAGTTTGATTCGATTGTTCATCACTGTCAGCGAGCCGTTCGAGCCATTTCAACAGTGCTGATCCGAAGATGATATTAAACATATACCCTTAATACGCTAATCATTCAGTGATTGGTTGAAGCAGTGTTAAAAATCTTCAGTTGCCTGAAGAGTGTGTAAAGGGTAGTGAGCGAATGACCGCTCACTACCAATTCGACTATTTGCGGGATCGGCGCTTCTGGTCACCGCCGGAGCTTCCGCCGCTTCCACCACTACCGCTGCTACTGCCGCCTCGATAGCGACCGCCGTCACCACCGCTATTGCCACCACCGCCGCCGCCACGATATCGACTTCCACCATCACTGCCACCCGACCGTGTGGATGGACCTGATTCATAGCGTCGCGCTCCATCTTTCGGCTTTGCAACCATTACCTGCGGCTTCTTTCCACGAATGCGAGTATTCGCAAGCGCTTCTACAACAGCCGGGGCATTTGCAGATGGTACTTCGACAAACGCAGTGCGATCCAGAATATCGATTGCGCCGACTGACTTTCCAGGAATACCGACTTCGTTCGTAATGGCGCCAACAAGGTCACCAGGGCGGAGACCATCTTGGCGACCCATGCCGATGAAGATCCGAGTCATTCCAGCTTCTGGTTGTTCTACGTCTGCAGCGATTTCTTGTTCCATGTCTGCCGCCGTTCCAGCCCAGCTATCCCACAGGATATGCAAAGCTGCCGCAGCGACCTCGGCAACGTCATACTGATCTGCCAATTCTTCAACGGTGGTTAGTTGCGTCGTGAATTCACCGGCAGCAAGAGTTTCAAGAAGAGCATCTTTAAATAATTCTCTTCGCCGAGCAGAGATGTCAGCTGCTGTAGGAATTTTGGTTCGCTTGATTGCGGTGCCAAGCAAGAATTCCAACTGTTTAAGCTGTCGTCGATCCCGGGGTTCAACAAGTGTGATTGCGTCTCCGGTGCGTCCGGCCCGAGCGGTTCGACCCACTCGGTGAATATACTGTTCGACGTCCCAGGGAATATCGTAATTGATTACGTGTGTAACAGTTTCGATATCAAGTCCGCGGGCAGCAACATCTGTGGCAACCAGCAAATCGCATTGTCCTTCACGGAATCGTCGTAGAACGCGTTCGCGCTCGGTCTGAGCCATATCACCGTGTAGAGCTTCGGCGCTATACCCGCGCACTCGCAGTGAGTCGGCGAGCTCATCGGTCTCTTTCCGTGTTCGGCAGAATACGATGGTCGGTCCCGGAGTCTCCATGTCAAGCACTCTCGCGAGGGCTTCCATTTTCTTTCCCGGTGGAACATCGTAATAGGACTGTTCGATTTTTTCGACAGTTCTTCGCTTTGGCTCAATAGAGATGCGAATAGCATCTTTGAGGAAATTCTTTGCAAGTGCGGCAATACGAGGCGGCATAGTCGCAGAAAACAGAGCAACCTGTCGATGGTCTGGCAATCCTGCTAGGATCGCTTCCATATCTTCGATAAATCCCAACGCCAGCATTTCGTCTGCTTCGTCCAGAACTCCAATGCTAACCGTAGAAAGGTTCAATGATCCGCGGCGAATATGATCTAGCACACGGCCCGGTGTACCAACAACGATTTGTGCTCCATCTTTCAAGGCACGGTATTGACGATCAATTGGCTGGCCACCATAAACAGGAACAATTCTTACATTGCTGTGTTTCGCGAGGTTGTGTATTTCGCCTGCAACCTGTACTGCCAATTCTCGGGTCGGACACAACACGAGCGCCTGCGGCTCTCGTCGCGATAGATCGATCCTCTGAATGATGGGTAGTCCGAATGCCGCAGTCTTGCCGGTACCGGTCTGTGCTTGCCCAATCATATCTTTGCCGCTCAACATTACCGGGATCGCCTGTGCTTGAATAGGCGTGGGTGCTTCAAATCCGGCGTCCGAAATAGCCTTCAAAATCGATTCATTAAGTCCAAGTTCAGTAAATGCTACGGGCATAACATCCACAATGTTTTCAGTTACATTATCAAGTACAACCTCGGGTTGCACTTTTTCTTTACGCTTTGCCATCAAAACTCCTTCCGCACTCGGCGGGTATCTATCTTAGCGGACCTTGCTGTCCTTTGTCACGCTTTATTTTATTCTGCCGAAGGAGTTTACCTTAGTTTTGCCCATCGGGCTGTATTGGGCGACTTGCTTGGCCCACTGAACGAGGTCATTGTATGCGTTATTGGATGTATACAGTCGCTTTCCGCCTTGGTGGGTATCTGCCGAACCATCTTGAAGATTTAATGGTTTGGTCACGAAAAGACTATTTTCCGGACGGGAAAAATTCACTCTCGAACGAAATGCTCTGTAATTCGATATCAGCGCTTCTACGCGAAATCCGTCACTATCTGGATTTGAAAGCGGCATTGTTGGGACACGCCCGGGTGCCCCGTGACAGCTCATACAGCTCTTTCCATCCCTGTGATTCTTTTGTAGCAATATCGGAGCTATGAGGTTCTTGAAGCCAATTATTTCCGGTAGGCGACCCTGTTCTGTTGGCGAGAGCCGCTTCTTTAACATCTCCGAATAGACTGAGTTTTGCAATTTGATGGCGTTTGCAATATTGCTTATGGACTTTTGGCTCTTCGACAGTTGATTCAATGCACGAAGCACTTCCGGAAGGGCATTCGATGGGTACTCTGAAGCGAAGGTTATCGCCCTCAACCGGAGAACCCGAGATGAGTTAGAAGTCAGGGTTTTAAGCATTAGTTGCAATGCACATGACTTGGATTCAGGCGTAGTCTGTGCTGAACCCAAAACCCAGTTAACATTCGGCAAAGCAAAGGCTGGTGAAGCTGGGGACATTTTGTTAAAGATTGCTTGTGCCGCACTTACATTTTGGAGAGTTTCGTTTTGGGATATGATCTCACCTCCCGCAAAAGAAATGGTGTCACTACCATTGTGCGTCAATAATTTGATGAGTTCTTGATAGAACTGCTGTAGATTCCCATAGTCCTTGGGAAGAACCCACTCTGCCTCTCGCCAGAGCTTTATTAATGGTATCGCGTCTGGATCTGACACACTGTTGTTGAGTGCGGTCGTCAATTCAGTTTTCTTATCTATTATAGTTTCACGGAGCGCCGTAAGCTTGCAAGGACCGGATTGCTGAATGGATTTTGATGCAAGCTCTCTAGTAGCAACCGGACCGTCGGTTGCCAGCTTTACAATACGGGTTTCCAATTTTGTACTGGGCACTCCGGATGCAGCCTCTAGCCCCAAAGCAAGGGCATCTAAATCTCCAGTCTTCTCGGCATTATCTATCCACCTATTTATCGCTTCGGAAAATGGCTCAGTTGTTAATGGCGTAGAATATCCCATCTGCCCGGGACCTCCATCTGGTCCCGCTTCACCGAAGTACGTTGCTGCAACTAAAGTCAACCGCATTGCAAGTAGGTCCCGCGTGAGAACGTCTGCTTCGTGCATTTGTCTTTGGATCTCGGAGAAAAGTGATGGCAGCGTCGTATATTGCGGCGGAACACTTGAATTACCTCGATGACCATTTAGTGTAAGCAAAGCATGGGAGAAATATCGCAGTGAGTTTTCGACATAAAAGTTGACTTGGGTTTGACCTAGTAAATGTATCCAGGACGAATTGACAGTGCGACGTACCGGAGAATTCCAAGTATAGTTCTCCCACGCTGCACGCATAGACCAGGCTCGCACACCAGGACTTTTGTCATTGGTCATTGCCTGATCCAGAAGGGAGTTAAAAATAACCCAACTCAATCGGCTGAACGGTAAAACACCATCAAACCGGATGCGCATTACCTGCCAAGCGGATTCTCTGGTGGTGTCATCCTGGCTCTGCATTGCACCAATCAACTCCACCCAGCCAACATCCTTCATGAGGTAGCGTCGCATTGCAGAAACTGCGGCTTCGCGAACCATTTTGACCGGATCACTTAGGCGTGCAACTACAGCTTTTAAGTCTTTGGGTTGTCGGAGTTCACCGAATTCAACTGTCTGCCATGCTCTAGCGACCGAGCCAGCATTAGGAGCGGAGATGGGAATAGGGATCACTGCTCCACGCACTGATTTGTTCGGAAAGTAGCGTGATAAGGCATCAAGAGCAAATGCCGTCGCAACAAAACCACTTTCTGACTTACCCTTCCAAAGTCCGCCAGGATATTGCATTTTAAGTAGAGCAGTAATTCCGAAATCGATGCTTGGACTTGTCAGATGTTTACTTTTGGCCGAATGTAATGCAGAGAGAGCCAATGCTGTAGGAGAGGGATCAGAAATATGAAGACTGGGCGTGAACTTAGCCTTTACAATGGCTAATTCTGATCTCCAACCAGCATCAATTTGTTGAAGGGCGAATATCTTATCGCAATCTCTGTTTATGCTTGAAAGCAACACCGATTTGTCCAATTTGGCCCCAAGCAATAGAGCTGGATTATTGGCAACTTTCGTAAACAGGAGGACACGATTCGCCAAATCATGAAGGATTACAGGTTGGAAATTAAGCGTAAAGCTGATCCTCCGTTTGATTCCGGGAAGATATTTCTCGTTATGCGTTCGCTCCCATGCTGCAATTAGTGTTTCACTTGAGAATCGAACTACCGAGATTTTGCCTGCAAATAAACCGGTTGTTGCCGCATTAATAGCGTCGGGGTCTGGGGTACTAAGAACAAAATTGGCAGCCCTAACTACTTGTTGTGCATGCAGCTTTGCAGGTGCATCTGTACGTTCATAAGCACTGGCGACATATCCGGTGACTCTTGTACCAGCCAATCCGTCACCTTTCGTGAGCGGGGCGACGCTGGAGTTATTTCCGGCTTGACCCTGGTCAGAGAGTGGCCGAAGTGATTCGTAAAGTGTATTGGCAAGATTGCGAAAAGCAACATTGTTTTCAATTCGGTACCCGTTTTCAGTGGCGAATGCTCCACCTAGAACTCCTGCTTGTACATGACATGCCATGCAGTGCGAACCCAACAGATTTCCTGTTTCTCGACTACGTCGATCAAGATCAGCTTCCCGTGGTCGGTGATTTAACCAGCTATCCGTTTGAGCCACAAGGTTATACATCCCTTGTTGTATTGCCAGTTGAGGGTTCTCGTAAGGACCAATTGGCAGTGTACGTAACTGGAGCCTGTAAAGAGGCGAATTGGAATCGACG
>CAISOI010000341.1 GCA_903886985.1 uncultured Chthonomonas sp. | reverse complement strand
GTCTGGGACATTGGTGGCCATGTACAGTTTTCGCACTATCGCTATTTTGACCGGCTCATGGAGCGTGCCCTGAGTACCGATTGGCTAATGCATGAGCGCGAATCTTGGGTCTGGATCGAAGATCGATTTGTGCCCTATCCCTTCCAGAACAATATCCGCCATCTGACCCCTGAATCACGTTGGAAGTGTATTCAGGGCCTAATTGACATTTACAAACAGCCGTTCCAAGGTCGCCCAAAGCATTTTGGCGAATGGATTCAGGCTACATTTGGATCGGGTCTTGCGGATGTATTTATGCGCCCTTACAACTATAAAGTCTGGGCGTTCCCACCGGAAGATATGGACTTCAACTGGATCGGGGAGCGGGTCGCAGTCACCGATCTGGAAAAGGTCTTGTACAACGTGATGCACGAGAAGGATGACCTCTCGTGGGGTCCGAATAATACATTCCAGTTTCCAAAAACAGGTGGCACCGGGGCAATCTGGGAAAGTGTTGCAAATCTTGTTGGTCGTGAAAATATCACCCTCAATAAGACCGTTATTGGCATCGACCCGGCAGCAAAAAAAGTTGCTTTCTCGGACGGTTCTGAAGTCGAATACGATTGCTTAATTAACACAATGCCCATCGATGTTCTCGTAGAGTTGGCAGGCTTAAACTCCTTGAAAGCACCCGTTTCGCAGCTAAAGTTTTCGACCTCGAACATCATTGGTATCGGCCTATCCGGCAAGCCACCGGAATCGCTCACCAAAAAGTGTTGGATGTATTTCCCCGAAGACGATTGTCCCTTCTATCGGGTGACGGTATTCAGTAACTACTCCCCGCAGAATGTCCCGGATATTAATACGCAGTGGTCATTGATGGCAGAAGTATCAGAATCGCCTAAGAAACTTGTCGATGTAGAGAACATTATTCAGAATGTGATTGATGGATGTCACGCAACAAAGCTCATCGATTCTCGCCACGATATTTTGTCCACATGGAGTTATCGCGCCTATTACGGTTATCCAACCCCTGCGCTCGGACGCGATGCTGCTCTGAACGCGGTTCAGCCAGAGCTTGAAAAGCTCGGTATTTACAGCCGTGGTCGATTTGGCGGTTGGAAATATGAGGTGAGCAATCAGGATCACTCGCTAATGCAGGGTGTGGAACTTGTGGATAAACTAAAGCTTGGCACGCCGGAAGTGACCTATTGGTTCCCGGGTACTGCCAACAATTTGGGATATGCCAAAAGCAGATAGAGGACGGACCTAGCAACATACCCCCACCTTTCATAATTCCCCTCCGGTGGAGGGGTGCCGGAAGGGCGGGGTGGTGCCTCTTACCCGCATTTGCCGTCGTAGGGGCGAATCGACATTCGCCCCCTTATGACAAGGACATAATTCCTCTCACAGAATTAGAACAGAAACAATACGACTGACTTCATCCACCACACTATCTGGAACAACGCAGGCGAATTCGGCATTTCGCATTTTCCAATCAAGGCTCCGCACCTGATCCGCTAGGACCACTCCCTCTACTGCCAATTCTTCCGGCAATGTAACTTCAAAAGGATATCCCTTCACTTTGCTGGTGATCGGACACATTACCGCCAATTCAACCTTTTGATTGTAGCTCTCATGCGACAGTACCAATGCAGGACGACGCCCCGACTGTTCCCTACCTGCTTGAGGGGTAAACGAAATCCAAATAATATGTCCTCGAGCGGGAATATAGTTGTTTCCCACTACCAGACCTCGTTACCAACCGATGGACCGGCATCATGTTCGGTATGACGATTTACCAGAGTAACGAGAGCCAGCATCTCTTCCAATGTTGGATTTTGAGGGACTAATGTAATCATCACGCCCCCGTCTTTCATCACCAAATCTACCAAAGAATCTGGAGACAGATGCGTCTCTTCAGCAAAGGATTTCGGAATTCGCACAGCCAAACTGTTGCCCCACTTCTGTATTTTTGTCTGCATAACAACCCCTCACCAAAATGTAGATACAATGAGTATACCAGTAGAAGGCTTGCCCTATCTCTTCCATCTCGACAATTCTAATGTAGGGCGCAGACCTGCGTGTCTGCCCGCCGTCACAAATTCCCCTCCGGTGGAGTGCACGAAGGACGGGGTGGTGTTCCAATCACACCATGCAATCCCCGCTGTAGGGGCGAATCGACATTCGCCGGGCAAAGACGCAACTGATATTCAACTCATTGCTTTTGTGTCTGGCGGGTGATTCCCTTTGAGGGAATGACCTTATGATTCTTTTCGTATGTTATTTTCGGAATAGTGAGAATTGCAGGATTGGCGCACACTCCGAAGATCGACCAATAGTGTCATCATTAGTATTCATTCCCATCTCGAAAGTTTGATTCGCTTGCCGGTACTGTCGCAAGAGTACGAAGTTCTCAATCGTACAACGGATCCAAATACAAGATAGCCTAGATTTATTGAGCAAAAGGACTTCCATGACAAACTTGACCATCAGAACCGGCAGATCTCGACATCGACTCGGATTTACACTTATTGAGTTGCTTGTCGTTATCGCGATCATTGCTATACTTGCAGCCATTCTATTTCCCGTCTTTGCTCAAGCACGGGAGGCCGCTCGCAAAACAGCATGCCTGTCAAATGAAAAGCAAATCGGTCTCGGAGCGAGAATGTACATGGAAGATTTCGATGGCGGTTTATATCACCATCACGAAGGATACGTTTTGGACGATGGTACGCAGGTTGATACACTTCCGTCTTCGATTTCCGGGTGTATAGGCGGCGGATCGGGCAATAGCAATGCCGAAAAGCCCTGGGCCATTTTCTTCCAACCATATATGAAAAGTCGAAATTTGTGTTTTTGCCCAAGTGATCCCGCGCCACGATCTCGCATTCTCTCCAATAACCTTTACGATTACAACGGTGCAATCACTACCATTGGTCAGGAATGCGCAGTGAATCCATCAGGAGAACAGTGTGTGGCTGAAAAGGAACATACGGCAATGTGGAGCTACCTGTTAAACTCCATCTTCACACACAAGTCATGCCGATATGTACTGGAAGGTGCTTTACCCGGGTTTGCTACGGATCCCGTTATTTCCAGCTTGACCGATCCAAATGTAATCATGTTTTCGGAAAGGAACTCGGTGGCGTTAGATGATCCAAACAATGCTGACTTCGGTTATGTACCACAAGATGACTACGACACATGGCCAGGCGAAGCAGCTCTCGTACGCTGGGGTTCCGGCCCTCATGCTAATGAAGGATGGGTCAAGTTTGATAGCCATAATGGCGGAGCGAATTACGTTTACGCAGATGGGCACGCAAAGTTTATGAGGTGGGGTCGAGCCAGAACAGATCAGTTTCCAGATCACCGTGTTCGTCAGCCACTTTTAAGCCCCCCTCAGTAACAGCGATCATCGGGCCAGAGAACAATTATGTTAAGCTGCCTGTCAGTAGTCGCGAATTCATTCGCCGGGCGCACTCTACATCTAAGGAAATGCAGCTGGTTCCGGTGCGGGTTCGTGGAATTCTTTTGCACGACCGCCAGTGACCGCCACCAGCCAGACACCTATCAATATCAATGCAGCCCCTGCCCATGTGGCAGGGGTTAACTTTTCATGTCGTATCAGGTAGGCAAAGAAGGGTCCCGCCATCGGTTGAATAAATAGAAACCCAGACATAGTGGAGACATCATATCTCGGCAGCATCCAATACCAGACTCCGTAGGCAAAAAAGGAGCAGCCGAGACAAAGGTAGAGCACACTGCCTGTCAGCGCAGGCGTGAAAGTGTGAACCGGAGATTTGGAGATCTCCCGGAGTGCAAGTGGTAGGGATACAGAGACTCCGATGGCAAATTCTACGGCAACGACAAACAGACCGGGATATTTGTCGGTCAATGCCTTTCCGATGATACTCGCGGTGCACTCAAACACCAGTGCCGCAGTCATGATCGAGTTACTCAGCGCCTCCCCTTCAAATCGGGGCATTAGTCCGCGCATCACTAGAACATAGAGCCCAGCAAATCCTATCACCAGCCCCCAACGCTGAACACTCTTGAGCCGCTCTTTGAGAAGAAAGTATGCCAGCACGGCGATGAGGATCGGTTCTGCGGCGATCACCAGGTTGGCTTCGGAGGCACTGGATCCAGACATTCCGCTGTAGAAAATACCGTAGGTGACCGGTCCACCGAGCACACCTAGTCCGATAAATCGCCACCAATCCGAGGTGTCAATTCGCCGGAACAACTTCTGTTGCCAGCAGAGCAGAAACAACAGAAAACACGCCGGACCGAAGCGAAGTGTGATAAGCGTAAACGGATGGACGGTCTCCAAAGCGGTTTTATTACAGAGTGAAGATCCTGCCCAGATCAGATTTATCAGAATCAATAGCAGGGAGGCAAATAGGGGTATTTGTGATGAGCGTTTCAGCAGAAATAGTCCTTAAGGCAGTAGGAGCTATACGAATGGCAAAACAGCTACGGTCGCGGTAGCGGGATATTGTACCCCGTCCAATTGAAGGATCGTACCGGGTGCGGACGCTTCATTTCGAACATAGCCGAGCGCCAGTATTTGATGTGAGGTTGGTGAATGAATAGAGCTGGTAATCCACCCCATGTCTCGAATATTTCCATCATTTTCCATGACTAGTCGGGTTCCCGAGGCAGGCTCTCTATTGCCCGAAACAAAAAATCCGGAAAAGATTCGATTTGTGTGACCCCGGGATTGTATTCTCGCGACTATCTCTTGTCCAACATAGCAACCCTTGGAATAGCTGATATGGCTGGCAGCAAGTCCGGTTTCGGGGGCAAGAACTGTCTCGTCAAAATCAATCCCGTATTGGGGGATTCCAGCGGAAATGCGTAGTATTTCTCTTGCTTCTGCACTGATAGGATGTATATCCGTGGCACGTATCTTCTCGAGGGTCTGTTCTCTTTCGGATATTTTGAAGTAGACGTCGATGCCGCCGAAGCCAGTATAATCCGCTGCCACAACTGTCGCATCGCTCGCAAAACACTCTATTGCTGACTTCGCCTTGGGGCCCTGGATCGAAATACAGGCAAGAAATCCACTCTGTTCGGTGATCTCAACATCTTCCACAACGACGAACCCATCCATCCGGCTATAGACTCGTTCCACAATCCGACCATCAAAATTCAGCAGCAGATTATCGCCTCGATCTACGATCTTTAGATCGGCGAGAATATGACCGGTTGCATCGAGCATGAAGGCGCTGATAGAATTGTGATCAGGAGTAAGGTGATTGAGATCGTTCGAGACCATTCCCTGAAGCCAACTTATTCGCTCTGATCCAGAAAGACAGATATTGCCAGAGGCAGAACGATCTATCATGACCGCGCCAGTCCGGGCGATTTCAAGTTCTTCGACAACAGATGGAGTTTTCCAAAGCGATTCAGCCATAACAGGTGATCCTTAGAAAGACAAAAACAGGAGAGCTCCTTTTGGAGTTCTCCTGTCTATAATACACCGATTTTGTATTAGTTGGTTAGAAACGCGACTAATACAGGCTAATCCTTATCAAAATACAACGTGACTATAACTCTTAATTAACTTGTCGTCTTTATCCGCCAGCAATTTGCGTCATAGTCACAAATCTCGATTTCCGACTTTTTGCATAGTTGAGTGCATTGCGAAGAGTCTCTGTGTTATCGCATGTGTCGGACATACACAGGTGGACAAATCCCCCTCCCGATATCCCATGGTCCATTACAGGTCTGACTGTGTCCCACGGTTGATCAAGACAGCCACAGACACCGTTATGAGTTGCTACTGGCGCGATGGTTATTTTGGAGGAACCCTCGACCGAGAGGTCTCCATATGCAGGATGATAGGGCTGGACCGGACTCTTTGGATGGGTCACCCCATCTTTATCTTGCGCACCCGGACAGGTGGAACCATCCACGATGATCCCGATATCTTCCAGATCGATCAAATCGCTGGGGTAGAGATCGAAGCCTTGTGCTCGAAATGCAGTTGGTTTGATATGTCGAGATTTGATACTGTCTTTGGCAATTCGGATCAGGTCACCCCGTTGTCTATGATCCGCGATATAACCGGCGCTGTTTTCGAATTTTACAAGCAATCCAATTTCGTGCCAGGAGGGAATTCGGTGGAAGAATTCGTTTCGGTAGAGGTCAAGGTTGGTCAGTGGGTCTTTCTCAGAAACGTATATGAGCCATGTTAAGGGAACGGTAAACTCCTCCGCGATCGCAATGATCTCCTTGGTGTAGCACCGCCCTACATTCGCTGCTTCGCAATCAACACTGATGGCTATAGATGGCATAATTATCCTCCATTACGACTGTAATAGTAATTGACTCTTCGCTGCTCTAAATACATATCCTTTCCGCCTTTCGGCATATTGTCACTCGTTCGGGAAAACTATCCCGCACTTAATACTGTTTTCTGTCTCAGTTCTGAAATTGCGTCGGCTCCGGATGCCGCACCAATCTCGAGAGAATATTTACGCTTTTCCCCGGGTTCAATGAACTGTAATCTGCCGCTTTCGCGTTCAGCAGCTCTGCCCAATACCAGTCCGTTGGCGGGTTCCATTCCAACGACATATTCACCACGCCCCATCATT
>CAISOI010000340.1 GCA_903886985.1 uncultured Chthonomonas sp. | reverse complement strand
CTGGAAACTAATAGAGTCGAATCGAGACTTGTCAGTTTTTGACAGACCTGCTGGATATGGTTGGAATTTGAGAAAACTTGCTCATTCCGCTTATCGAGGGCCGGGAAAGGGCTGTTATTGGGATGAACACCTTCTTGTACACTCAACAACTGGAACTCACGTACCACTACCAAACTGGGAGTGGGCCGACATGGATGGCAAAAGGCTCGTTTGGGCAGAAGATGGCAAACTTTTTGCTGCATATATGTCGCCGAGTGGTATTTTTGCTGAAAGATTGCTGTTTGACTTCAACGGATTGAAATTTGAGCCGATCCAAGCTCCATACTAATTTGAAATACCCATGCAAACGTTAATTGTTGAGACTCATATTAATATTTCGCATGAGCAGTGTTTCGATCTTGCTCGCGATATACCTCTACATTGTGCCACTGCAGTCGACACTGGAGAGCACGCTATTGACGGGGTGACCGAAGGATTGATCGGTCTTGGTGAAAGCGTAACATTCGAGGCTGTTCACTTTGGTATTCGGCAGAGACTAACTGCAAAGGTTGTGGAATTCGAATTTCCAGTTCGATTCGTTGATGAGATGACTCAGGGAGCATTTAAGAGCTTGCGGCACATCCACGAATTTACTCCTCAGGACGGTGGAACTCTTATGAGGGACACTCTGATCTGGACGTCGCCACTGGGAATTATCGGAAGGATAGCAGACTGTCTTTTCCTGATTCGACACATGAAGAAGTTTTTAATGAAGCGGAATGCTAACCTCAAAGCATATGCGGAAGGTTTAATAGACCCCATTAACTAAATAAAGTTCGCACCATTTGTGTCGGTAACGAGTGATTCAAAGGGGATTTACAATTGACCATCGAGAGAGAGCCACACGAGATTATTGCGGAGCTTAGTACTCAGTATCTTCAGTCAACAAATGCCGAAATTCTGCAAAAACTGCAATCGTTACCGCCTCTCGCAGATGAGGAAGATGCGATATGGGATGACGATTCCTACTGGATGGAAATTGCATACCCCTATCTTGCTCTCGCCCGTGCAGCTCGGGAAAGGAAATTACAGGACGCTATAATTCCATTCCTTGAGAGAGCTTGTTACGGTGATCCGGGTGAGATAATGCGCGGATTGCGACATTCTTTGGAAGGAATAGTAAATCCGAATTGGGATGTGCTCGCCGATAAGTGTCTTCAGACAGTATCCCATGAGCGTCCAGGAACTCGTCTGTGGTCCCTCAAGGAACTGGCGGTTTTGGATGATCCAAGAGCGAGACCCTATTTTGAAGTAGCAATCAATTCGGAGTTTGAGGAAATTCGGTGTGCGGGTGAAAGTGGCTTGGATAGGTAATCACTCGCGCTGGATTATCCTAACCGTGCATTATTTGCACTTGATTTGATGAACTCCTCTAACCGGCAGGAAGTTTGTCAAAATTGATTGAAACTGACCAACGTGAATCAAAAAAACCATTTGTTGAGGTGATATATGGCAATGCTTGATCGAACCAAGGAGAACCCTTGGCAGTTGAAAACCCCACCGGGGAGTTCTGAGTTCACAATGCATGTGGGTACGAAGGATGGCGTTCAGGTGTTGGTTTGCACAGTCGGTAAAACCGTGCTCTTCTATGACGCACGCTGCATTGAAGACCTGCTTGCAATGCTAAAGGCTTCTGGCGATTGGGTTGAGCTTGGCGGTGCTGATGAGCAGAAACCAGCAAAAGAGGGGACCGTCGAGGCATGGGGGAGAAGTGAGTCTAATCCCATTGGCGGCTGGTACGGATTGAAAAAAGGTCTGCGCGGTCGCTTCGGAGTTTACGTTCCACCGCTGATGGAGGAGTTGGGGCTTGTGGAGTTAGAGCATAATCCGAAGGGGAATCGGGTTCGTGCGAAGTAACCGCCAAAAATCAGTCCATTATTGGTTATAGCCTGAAATAAGAATGCCCTCTCCACCACAGTTTTTGTTGCTGTATGGAGAGAGCAATTTGTTGACATCCGCCCAAGTTTCTACTTAAGGCGATACGGTCCATCGATCCCGGAATTCAATTCGCGACATAGATATAGTCTTCGTTGGGCAGACTTGAGCGCATTTCCCACAGCGAATGCAGACGTCCTCATCTTTGAAGAGTGCATAGTCCTCGTTCGCTTCAATGCGAGCTTGCGGGATGAAAGTGAGGAACGCCTTTTTGTCGCGCATGATGATTGTGTTCTTTTGCACGTGATAGTGCGACTCAACATCGTGTTCGACAAAGGGCTCTTCCGATTTGATCTCACGGATGGGGCGCAATTGCAGGCACGCCGTAGGACATACTTCCGTACAAGCGCCACACAGCACGCACCGTTCTTGGTTGAACACAGTGTCAACACCACAGTCAAGGCATCTTCCGGCTTCC
Organism: uncultured Chthonomonas sp.; assembly: GCA_903886985.1. Taxonomy (GTDB): domain Bacteria; phylum Armatimonadota; class Chthonomonadetes; order Chthonomonadales; family CAJBBX01; genus CAISOI01. Next base: position 4,851 of record CAISOI010000340.1, on the reverse strand, counting down.
GCCATTGCCTGTTCGTCCGTATATCCTATTTCAATTGTGGCAGTTGGATTGGACAATCTCTCCGCGATGGAACGGGTCGGCATCTCTGTTCGACTTCGATTCTCGAGATCAGGTTCTCTATGAAAGTGCGGCAATTCCACATGAAACTGTACCGCATCTTCATGAAGATGCGTGCCGGTTAAGTACTCATAGACGCCCCTTGCGGCTTTTTTGCCGCTGGCAACTGCGTGGATAGCAAGGCGAGGACCGTATGCGACATCTCCTGCAATAAATACACCCTCTCCGGAAGTCATCTGGGTTTTTTCATCCCACTGGATCTGGCGGTTTTCGGTAAGTGCTATTCCATCCTCGCCAGATTCAAAGAAGGTGAGATCCGCCGCTTGACCGACCGAAAGGATAACCGTATCTGCCGGCAAGTCGATTGTATCGTTACCATCAAATAGCGGGTTGAACTTCCCGAGTTCATCGATGACTCTAATACATCGTTGAAATCGTATTCCAATTACTTTGGAACCATCAGCACCGCCTTCGGTAAGAATTTCTACTGGCCCCCATCCGTTTTTGCGAACGACTCCCTCTTCCTCGCCTTCTCGGATCTCAACAATATCTGCTGGCATCTCCTCAAGAGACTCGAGGCAGACGATTTGGACTTCGCGCTTGCCAGGAAGTCTCATTGCCTGCCGCGAAACGTCGTTGCTCTCTTGGCGGACGACAGCTCGGGAGACGTCGTAGGCAACATTGCCGCCGCCGATGACCACTACTTTTTCCCCAAGCGGAATAGGTGCCTGAAGCGCTATGGATCTCAGAAATTCAACCCCACCTATGACACCAGCAGCGTCACTTCCGGGTATCTGTAACCCTCGGGATCGCTTACAGCCAACCGAAACTACGACGGCTGCAAACTGATCTCGGAGATCCGAAAGGAGAATATCTTTACCGATCTCCACACCACACTTTATCTCAACACCAAGTGCTTGGATAACGCCTATTTCCGCGGTTATCAAATCTCTGGGAAGCCGATACTCCGGTACACCAAGATAGAGCATGCCAGCGGGAATCGACTCTGCCTCGAATATGGTTGGTCTCATCCCTAGAAGTGCAAGGTCGTGAGCACACGCGAGTCCTGCTGGCCCGGAGCCAATGATAGCAACTGTTGGTCCCGAGGGTCTCGGTTTAGTCAGTGCGGCTAATTGAACGAGGTGAATGAGTTCGTTGGGACCTTCGCACGGACCATCAATAATATTCTCATTAAGATATGCGAGATGATCTTCAGGAGCGATTTGTGAGGCTGTTGCTCCATTGTGATCTGCTCGGTAGGGACCAAACCGGTCTGTCGCAGCTCGCTTCAATGCACGGATTGCAATTGGTTGATCAATTTCGCCACGTCGGCAGGCTGACTCGCACGGAGCCCCGCAAATCCAACCACAGATGGAGGCGAGCGGATTTGGCCCACGAGCGATCAAATATGCTTTTTCAAAGTCACCCTCGGCTATTGCACGAACATATCCGCGTGCATCGGTATGTACAGGGCATGCCGCCTGACACCGTATTTGGTTCTTCCAGTAGGCGGCATCTGCTGGTTTTACTGCATGACGAATATCCATTTTCAATCTCCACGGTCACATTGAAGGACCGAAATTTGCAAGTACGAACGCATCGATTTGATGTCAGACGAGATAGAACGGTGACTATTTAGGACCCACTACAAACGATCCGGCTGCCGCATCAATCTTTTCTCCAGCCTTAGTGCTGCTATAGATGGAGAACGACCCCGCTTTGTCCGCCCGAAACTTAAATGTTCGGGAATCACCATTTGCTATGCCCTGAATATCCACTTTCGTTTCATATTCACTGATACAAAATCCGACACCTTGACCGACGCCGTTACTCTTTGAGTTGACTGTCAATTCGACTACATCGCCAACCTTGGCTTTAATCTCCGGCGGGTCAAATCCTTTGGCTTCGGATACCGTGACTGCGATCTTTACATCCGGATTCCCAAGTTGCTCTGTGACTGTAAGAACTCCTGTCATGCCTTCGTGTCCATGCTTTTTGACCAATGTGCAGGCGAACCCTGTTCCGGTACAGCTGCAAACGGTTCCGCATAGAAATGGGAATGAGCCAGCACGATCCGCAACGAAACTAATGGTTTTAAGGTGCCCCGGATCCACCTCGATGGGACCAATCCCGAGAGCCGGGATCTTCAATGAGTGTTGAACGTCGATACTGGTCAAAGTAATGATTACAGTATCACCCTTGGTCACGTTCATCTCTGAAAATCGCGTGGGCTTGCGCCACCAATAATTCCAACCTTCGACACTGTCCAATGTCCACATTCCCGGTTTAGCAATACCGGTTAGGTGGAATGTATGGACTTTTCCCGATTTTGGGGCGGCCGCCACCGCGACATTATCTCTATGCGCTTCGTAATAGTGGCTGAACACCGGTGCGCCAATAAATCCAGCGATCATTGCAGTGACAACCACGATTTCACGGATTTTTTCGTTCATTTATTGTGTCCTCTTATCCGGTGTACATTCGCAGAAATGCGATGGTAACCAATGTCAGGAGTATGGCAAGCGGTATTATGCTGGTCACCGCGCGTCGATTGTCTTTCCAAAGGTCTAATGCCAATTCGTGACCACATTTGAGTGAATAGAAAAGCCCAAACATCAAACAGGGTATTTGGATGTATGCCATCCAATCCGGATGAAATGGTGTCCACGGGAATTCTCCGGTGCCGAACAGGTTCCAGCCTCTTCCGAGTGGATCCGAAATTATCGAGATAATGTAAGACCCGCTAACCATCATCAGTGGGAAGCTAAATGCGATCCATGCCATTAGTCCCAGCGGAACCAATGTGTATCCATAACGGATAAACAGATCCTTCATGCTCGGAGCTGCGCCGTCGCCAGTCGCCTCTAATCCTTTGGACGCAAAACCTCTTCCAAGTCGGATTGCAACGTAGTAGACCGCTGGCAGCGCAATGAGAGCCGCGAACCATAGGATGGAGACGTATATTGCAAAGCCTTTGTAATTACCGACTTCGCCAATGTTGGCCCAGTCCTTAATTTTGCCGAACGGTCCCAACAGTACGATGGAATAAGCCATTGCAAGAACCAGCATGATGAAGGCTTTCCAAATTTCGTCATATCCCTTGAGGATCTTGTCTGAGCAGAATGGTCTCCAGAATAGCGAGATGTTGTCACTAGGGCAGGACTTCACGCATTCGGTACACATGCCGCAATAGTTGTTTCGCTCCAGTTTGCCCATGTAAATGATCCAGGGACATCCCCAGCCTTTGTCACTTCCAGCGACACAGGCTTTGGACGTGCACTTTTTGCACACGTTCTTGTCTCTGGATCTCAGTTCCACAGTGGAAGTCATGGAATAAAGGCTCAAGAATCCGCCAACAGGACAGATGTAGTTGCAAAAGACACGCTGCCTGTAGAGGTATCCAGTTATCGTAGCAATCACAATCAGCCCGCCGAGCATTAAAACAGTTGCCATTGGCCGAGTCACCAAATGTGCGCTAAATGAGGCTAGGCATAAGAAACCAATGTTTTGCAGCCAGATATTGCTTAGCTTTTTTGGCCAAACCCTTAGTTTGCCAAAGAGCTGATTTCTAGTTCCAGCCGAATTACCCTTTCGGACATATGTGACGGCTCTGCGCTGCACTAGGTCGCCAAAGAAAGGAAGCGGGCACATGGTACACCAAGAGCGTGAGCCCAATGGAACCAGAACTGTGATCAGACCAAACCACCAGAGGATCCAGATGAAAACGATCATTATATTTCTGTTGCCAGCCGGTGATCCGAAAATACCAGCCAGTAGAAATATCCAGAACATAACCAAGTTGGGAATGACAAGCACATTCGGATACGCTCGCATTTTGGCAAGCTTTGATAGCCATGGAAATTTCTTAAATAGATCCGTTCGGTCTGGGGGAGGATAGACCTCAGGTTGAATGACTCGGAGCTGCATTTTGTCAGTATCTCTAATCATTGCATCAAGCTCCTTTTTCGGTTCCAATTTGATTTATGCGAGCTTTGATGCCTGCGACGTGCCCTTCTTCGTAAGCTGCCAATCGGCGGTAAAGCTGTAAAAGCTCTTCGTCCTGCTCTGACTCAGACAACGAAATATAAAACTCCCGTGCGCCTTCTTCTGCGCGAAGTGCAGCTTCCAACACATCTCGCTTTGTGAGGTCATTAAAGATGAGGTGCTCTGCGCTATCGACATCTACGGCCTCTACGACTTCGTCCACGTCACTTTCATCGATATCGCATACCTTGTCGCCAAAACGATTTAGATACATCGCCTCTAAAACGGTTTTGTGCTCCAGTTCTTCGTCTCGCATCTCTTGCAAAAGGGCAGTTGCTTCATCGTTGTAGGAGCCAAAAATATGTGCGAATGTATCATAACGCTCCGCGTTACGAGTCTCGACCGCAATGGCTAGAGAGAGAACCTCTTGTGGAAGCAGATTGTGCAATGACTTAGCCATTTCTCAGTCCTCCTCTACGAAGAGAGGTAAATATTACTGCTATCGCAACTCCAATTATTCCGCCCATACCAACGGTGTATTGCCTGTTTGGAGCCACAACCATCTCGCCAATCATGAAGGGATGCATACATCCACATGAACGCGAACATCTATATCGGAATTTGCCTTCTTTGTTTGCAACAAACTTGATATCAGGGACTTCAACATATTTGTTGCCCTGGGAGAGGTGTCTTAAGAGTGGTTTTTCGTCGGGAGTAATGCTTGCATCAAGGTCGTATCCATCCAAATAAAATCCGTGAGTGACATCGGTGGAGGTCAGAATGATCGTAACCCTGTCCCCTTTATTGACG
>CAISOI010000339.1 GCA_903886985.1 uncultured Chthonomonas sp. | reverse complement strand
CAGGACATCGTCTGCCGAACAGAGTCAGAGGCAAAGACAGCTATCAATTGGCTCAAAACACAACGTGCCGGTAGAGCGACATTTCTGGCGATACCCCTTTTGCGACATTCGAATTCCATAACTTCGGATTCGTTGAAAGGGGTTCCAGGGATTATCGGGCTTGCTTCTGACCTTGTGAGCGTTGACCCCGAATTCGATATTGTTTTACAGATGAATCTTGGACGCGTCGTTGTCGCCAAAGACATGGATTCTGCCATCGAAGCTTCCCGCAGATTGAACTGTAACTGGAACCGAATTGTGACAATAGACGGCGAATTGATAACGCCCGGTGGGTCCCTGTCTGGTGGTTCTCTTGGAGGCAGGGGCGCTCACCTCGTTGGGCGCAAAGGCGAGATTGACGATCTTAACAAGACTATTCCATCTCTTAAGGCGACCGTGGAAGCATCTTCAGAAGAGATCAAGCAAATTGGAATCCAAATTGGAAATATTGAATCACAATTGAGTCAACTTTCCAAGGATGTATCTCAAATTAGTATTGCCATTGCTACTTCCGAACGTGACTTGAATGCCGCTGAAAAGGACAGTCAAAGGTTACTTTCAGCTATTGCGGAAAGTAATGCACAGTATGATCGCCTACTCGTGACACTATCTACGCTGGAAATCGAAGCCCAAGAATGGGCTGCAAAAGTTGAATCCGGAAGACAAGAAGATACGTCGGCAGATGATGCAATTGCTGCAGCTGTAGAACAAATTCGCAACTTAACTGCACTGAGAGATGAAGCCAGAACTAGAGCGGTCTCTCTGGAAGTTAACGTCGGTAGATTGTCGGAAAAGCTGAACGCCAGCAAGAGAACTCTGACTATGAACAAAGAAGCCCTTGTGGTAGCTGAAACCGATATTCGTGCAAGGGAATTACAGCGCGAAATGGCTGGATCTCAGTTCGCGGATGCAGAAGCAATGCGCAGCGATTTGCAAGAAAAACTCATACAAGCAAAATCTCACTTATCAGATGCAAGCCTACGTCTGAAAGAGTTATCGGACAAGCGTGAAGAGTTACGACTTGAAAGTTTTAACCGAAGCAATGTTCTTAAGGAGATGGCACAGCGCAAGTCTTCGACGCTCCAACACGTTCATGATACGGAACTTCGTATGGCACGCCTGGAAGTTAGGCAGGCTCAGACGGCTGAGCGCCTCTTGCAGGAATATGGCATCACTCAGGAAGAAGCGATTGCCAAAACTGACGTCGGAGAAGTTGACAAAGAGACTTCCACGGAGATTTCACGATTACGGCGGGAAATTCGCAACATGGGACAAGTCAATACCGGCGCCGTAGAAGAATTCGAAAGACTTACCGAACGTCACGATTTTCTGGCCGAACAAAGGACGGATCTGGAGAGCGCACGGGAGTCGCTATTGGCCACTATCTCAGAAATAGATGATAGTACGCGTGGGGCATTCATGGAAACCTTCAATGCGGTGTCTTTGAAATTCTCTGAACTCTTCGAACGACTATTCGGCGGCGGCAATACAAAACTTGTCTTGACTCTTCCTGATGATCTGCTCGAAACAGGTATTGAAGTCTATGCTCAACCTCCTGGCAAGAAACCTCAACACCTCTCACTGCTCTCAGGTGGTGAGCGGGCCTTGACCGCTGTCGCTCTACTTTTTAGTTTCCTGGCTGTACGCCCGAGTCCGTTTGTACTGCTTGATGAGGTAGATGCCCCTCTCGATGGTGTCAACGTCGATAAGTTCGTTCGATTGGTCAAAGAATTCAGTGCAGATACCCAGTTCATTGTGATTACTCACAACCCGACAACAATGGAAGCCGCTCCTCGCTGGTACGGTGTGACCATGCGAGATCCCGGAGTGTCGAGTATTATTTCTTACAAAGTTCCTGAAGAAGCAACCGAGTCTGAATTAGATCAGGCAGTGGTTATCTCGCAGCCAACATAGTCTTCGCGACGAGGTGACCCTCAAATGATAATCGGAGTCGATTCAGGAGGTACATTTACTGACTTTGTGTTTCTTGACGGAAACAATCTCCGGGTAAAAAAGGTTCCGTCCACTCCATTTAGTCCTGAATCAGCAATTCTGAATACCATTCAGGCGGAACAGTCACTTCGCCCCTTCCACCTAATCCACGGAACGACGGTTGCAACCAACGCCCTGCTTGAGCGAAAAGGTGCAATAACTGCTCTCATTACTACAAAGGGATGTAAGGATGTCCTTGAAATCGCCCGTCAAACGCGAGACGAACTCTATTCGCTTTCACCTGCGTCTCGCCAACCTTTGGTTCCTCGCAATCTGAGATTTGAAATTGATGAACGACTTGATTGGCAAGGTAATGTTCTGAGGCCCCTCATTTTGGACGATCTTGAACCAATAATTGATACCCTTAAGTCGGAAAAAGTTGAGTCAGTTGCCATTTGCCTGTTGTTTTCGTTCCTCAAGCCTCATCATGAAGCTCTCATCGCCCAAAAACTGCGGGAAAGTGGTTTCCTAGTTTCTGTGTCTTCTGAAATCTCACCTGAATTTCGTGAATATGAACGTACCAGCACCGTATGTGCTAATGCCTTTGTCTTGCCGGTGATGCAGAGATATATCGATAGGTTTTCGGATGGTCTTGGTAGACTTGGTGCTCTTAATCTTTCAGTTATGCAGTCGAACGGCGGCACAATGCTCGCATCAGAAGCCGCCCGCATGGCGGCGAAAACGGCTCTCTCAGGTCCCGCTGGTGGTTTGGTGGCAGCTAATGCAATTGGCATAAAAACAGGCTACAGACGAATGCTAACGTTTGACATGGGCGGCACTTCCACAGATGTTGCATTAGTCAATGGCGCGCTCCAGACTGTTCGCAACGGAGAAATAGCAGGGCTTCCTCTTCTCACACCTATGATGAATATTCACACAGTAGGTGCCGGCGGCGGGTCTATGGCAAAAATTGACAATGCAGGATCGTTGCGGGTCGGACCGGAGAGTGCGGGTGCATCTCCTGGACCCGTCGCTTACGGTGTTGGTGACAGATTAACCGTTACAGACGCAAACCTGTTTCTGGGAAGGCTGCCCGCATCAACTACATTGGGTGGCGGGATAATGATGAACCTCGTAAGGGTTCAGGAAAGGTTTAAAACCTTTGGCTCTCGGCTAAAGATGAGTCCGACCGAATCTGCTGAAGGGATAATACAGATCGCCAATGCCCAGATGGCGAGAGCGTTACGCCATATTAGTGTCGAGCAAGGGCACAATCCTGCGGAATACGCACTTATGTCCTTCGGCGGATCCGGTGGTCTTCATGCAGTGGAGTTGGCAGAACTTCTCGCCATTGAAACCGTAATTGTTCCTAGATATCCCGGAGCACTATCTGCCATCGGTCTGGCAATAGCCGACGTCCGAAGAGACTATTTCGTTTCTCACTTTTGTATTGCAGAAGATAGCAACAACGAGCATGTGGCGGCAAAGTTGGAGGGGCTAATTAAGGACGGGCGAAGCGAATTCAAAAAAGAGAACATCAATTTGAAAAGTCAGAAGGTTACTAAAGAAGTCGAGGCGCGGTACAAAGGTCAATCCTATACGTTAACAATTTCCTATTCGGAAAATCTGCGTGAAATAGCGAGCCGTTTTCATCGTGCACACAAGAAGAAATATGGCTATTCCAGCCCAGATCTTCCTGTTGAGATCACTACATTAAATGTAACGATATCAGGTAAGCATAACTTGGAGCACGACATATTCCGTTCCAATGCTCCAAACACTCAATGTAGACCAATAGGCAATTCAACACTTGTGGTGAACAACCAATCCTTGTCGGTTCCTATCTACCGACGGGATCTCATTGCTCGAGGTCAGAAAATTTCTGGTTATGCTATTGTCATCCAGAACGATGCCACTACTTTTATCCCGTCGAGTTGGAATGCAGTCTCCGATGAATTCGACAATTTGGTTCTCACAAGGGGTTAAGTCGAATCTGTTGTAAAATTTGTCTACCTCGTATTATAATCGCCATAAATGGTACATTTTCATTTATAGAATAATTTTGCTGTTCAATCTTAAGAAATGATGATGAAACCCGTGAACCCTTGGATTCCTAAATCCTTCATCGCCCTCCAACATTACAACGTCTCAACCTTTCTGCAAGACCTGATATCAGGTATTACAGTCGGGCTGGTTGCGCTACCACTTGCGATGGCATTTGCCATAAGCTCAGGAATGTCCCCACAGGCTGGAATCTATTGCGCCATTGTAACCGGCTTCTTGGTATCACTGCTTGGTGGCTCCAAAGTACAGATCGGAGGACCAACGGGCGCCTTCGTGGTTGTGGTCTCAGGTATCATTGCGAAACATGGAATAGACGGGCTTTTCATGTGCACAATGATGGCTGGTGTTTTGCTGGTTCTGCTTGGGGTAACTGGCTTAGGAACGGCAGTTAAGTACATACCCAGACCTGTAGTCGTTGGGTTCACAAATGGAATTGCTGTTCTCATTGCCAGTACACAAATCAAAGACTTCTTTGGGCTTCAAGTTGAAAAAGTCCCAAGTGAGTTCTTTGCCAAGATTGAAGTCCTCCTTTCCCATGGATCGACGTTATCGTATGAAACCCTCGGACTATCACTCTGTTCATTACTGGCAATTATTCTTGTAGTCAAATACGTTAAACGTATTCCGGGATACATTGTTGCACTCATATCAGGAACTCTTTATGTGACACTGACTCACTCTGCAGTTGCGACCGTCGGTACGAAGTTTGGAGGTATCCCATCGGGATTACCTTCAATAGCCATTCCACAATTTCAAATTCATATGATCTCAGGGTTATTGCTTCCAGCCGTAACCGTGGCGATGCTGGGAGCGATAGAATCGCTAATGTCTGCGGTGGTCGCTGACCGAATGTCGGGCGACAGGCATAACCCTAACGTCGAACTGGTGGCCCAAGGAATTGCCAACATAGCGTCACCCTTATTCGGAGGGCTTCCGGCTACCGGGGCCATAGCGCGCACTGCTACCAATATTAGGTCAGGTGCAAAGACGCCTGTATCAGGAATGATCCATTCAATAACGTTATTGCTTATCATTCTCTTCGCTGCTCCATTGGTCAAGAATGTTCCCCTCGCTTCACTCGCTGCGATATTGTTTGTCGTCTCCTATAATATGGGAGAGTGGTCCGAGATACCTGAAATCCTGAAGTCACCTCGCGCAGATAGAGTCGTGTGGATCGTTACCTTTGGATTGACGGTTTTCGCGGATCTGACTGTGGCAGTTACTGTGGGCATGATTCTTGCTGCTCTGCTTTATATTGAGAAAGTGACCTCTACAACAACTGTATCAGAAGTTACACCTGAATATGTTGATGACGGCAGGGTTCACATTTTGCAAGACAAACCGATACCCACATTCGTCAGCTTATACAGAATTCATGGACCATTCTTGTTTGGCGCAACTGACAAATTGACAGATCTCATTTCTGATATTTCAACAATGAAGCCCGTCGTGTTGCTTCGACTGCGAAACATGACCGCCATTGACGCCACAGGAATTCAAGCAATTGAAGAGTTTGCGAAGAAGGTACACGGGTCTGGTCGGGCTCTCGTTTTGTGCGGAGCTTCTGGTCAGCCGTTGCGAGCAATACAGAAGGCAGATTTCGAGAGTGTCCTGGGCAAAGAGAATATTTGTCTAAATATTTCGAGTGCAATCGAGAGAGCTGAGGTTCTATTTGAAGAACTTTCAACGATCGAAATTGGAGACGAGTCGAAAAAATGATTGCCCATTCGGAATGAATGGGCAATCACGGTTTATCTATCAAACCTTCAAAAACGACAAATCACTACGGTTTCTTTTTGGTGGTCGCCTTCTTAGCAGTTGAGGT
>CAISOI010000338.1 GCA_903886985.1 uncultured Chthonomonas sp. | reverse complement strand
TGATATTTGCCTCTTTGTCGTCGCACATTCCGCGGATCAACAATGCCGCCTCATTTGCTTCAATCAAGGCTAGGTCCGGACCAGAAGTCAAGTTGATAAGCACACGAAGTGCGCCATCAATAGATGTCTCCAAAAGTGGGCTGGAAACTGCGGCCTGTGCTGCCTCAACCGCCCGATGATCACCCGTGGCAACTCCAATGCCCATGAGTGCTGAACCTGCATTTTGCATGATAGCTTTGACGTCGGCAAAGTCCACATTGATAATACCGGGAATGGTAATGATATCCGAGATACCCTGAACTCCTTGTCGTAGAATATCATCCGCAACTCGGAACGCCTCAACAAGCGTCATTCGCTTATCGCCAACGGATAACAGTTTATCGTTAGGAACCACAATCACGGTGTCTACTTTAGCTTTGAGGCTGTCGACGCCCTCTTCTGCCATACGCATACGGCGGGGACCTTCGAAGTTGAAAGGCTTGGTCACTACGGCAACCGTCAGAGCACCAAGTTCTCGGGCAATTTCTGCAATTACGGGTGCGGCACCAGTACCGGTACCTCCGCCCATACCTGCTGTGATGAAGACCATGTCTGCGCCTTCCATCGCACGCTTAATCTCACTCTTGCTCTCCTCGGCGGCCTGCCTGCCGACTTCCGGATTTCCACCGGCACCAAGTCCGCGTGTAAGATTTTCGCCTAGAGGGATTTTCGTCGGAGCGAGCGCTACACTCAATACTTGCCGGTCCGTATTCATTGCTAGGAAGTCAACACCGCTAAGACCCGCTTCAATCATTCTGTTTACTGCATTTGTGCCACCGCCGCCGACACCTATTACTTTTATATTTGCGCCATAGCTCTCGTATCGATTGTCGTAACGTGCATCATAGCGATTGTGGTTGCCTGCCAATACAGTGTCCCCCTGTGAGGTTGAATGATTAACTATTGAACGTACTAAATATCTGAAACTTGATTATATCCTGCAAACAGGTTAGTTTGCACTAAATCCTTTGAACCAATTTTTTACGGATTTTGATATCGATTGAAATGGATTACCTGTCACTTCATGATTATGGTTATCCGTAATCTCTTTCAACCCGAACTGTATTAAACCGACTGCTGTTGAGTATGCAGGTCCATCCACCTCACTCGACAAGCCCGATATTCCTTTGGGGCTACCAATTCGAACCGGCATCAAGAGCACTTTGTTTGCACACTCCTGTGCTCCGCGAATGAGTGACCCGCCACCGCTCAAAACAATGCCAGAAGACAAAACCCCATCGCACCCAGATTTTTTGATATGCTTCTGCACCAGAAAGAACAACTCTTCCATTCGAGCTTCCACAATTTCACAGACTACACGCTTTTTGAGGAGCCGCATGTCGGTCTTACCGATCTGCTTCACGCTGATCACTTCTGAATCTTCGATACCGGATTTTGAACACTGACTGTGCTCAATCTTTATGCGTTCCGCTTCTTCACTGGTCACTTTCAACAAAGTCGCTAAATCATTCGTTACGTGATTACCTCCAACCGGGATGACAGCCGAATAACAAACTGCACCACCCTGGAAGATAGCAATGTCAGTCGTCCCACCGCCAATATCCACAATGACAACGCCTTGACTCCGTTCCGTGTCATCAAGTACCGCCTCAGCAGTTGCAATTGGCTCAAACACCATCTCTTGCACATTCAGACCAGCACGATTGACACACTTCTGAACATTTTCGATAAACGTTCGTAGTCCGTTGACTATGTGAGTTTCTACCTCGAGCCGGCTTCCTGACATTCCGGCAGGGGATCGAATCCCCTCTTGCCCATCAATGGAATATGAGCGAGGAATTGCATGAAGTATCATCCGGTCTGGAGGAAGTACAATAACACGAGCATGCTCCAACACTCGTTCGATATCGTAAAAATCGATCTCGTGGTCGGCATGCGTAATTGCGGTTACACCACGGGCATTCAGGCTCGAGATATGTTCGCCGGTCACACCAACGTACACAGCGCCGACCTCTCTGCCAGATTGACGTGCAGCCAATTGAACAGCCTCTTCAATAGCGTGCACCGTTGAATCGATGTCCACAACAACTCCGCCCTTAAGACCAGCGGATTTGCAGACACCTACGCCACTTACAATTATCTGGTTATTGTCTCCAATCTCAGAAACCACGCAACAGACTTTAGTAGTTCCGATATCCAGACCGACAATTAGATCATTATTCGACAATACTTACTCCCGACCGGAGATAAATTTGATTATAGGTTAGTTGTTGATGCAACATTCTCGTTCTCTTTTCGACGATTCAGGGCTGCTTTTGTCAGATAGTAACGGCGTATAAGCGACAAGTTTAGAAATACACGTGAGCCCAGAGCAACAACCGCAGCGAGAAACAGGTCAACTCCGATTTTATCTCCAAGGAACGCGAGGGCGGCAGCAAGAAGCGTGTTTAACACAAAACCGGAAACAAAAATATCGTCCTGAAACCGCCCTTCGATTCCAGATCGCACACCACCCAAAACAGTGTCCAATCCAGCCAGAGTAGCCAACGATAAATAAGGCGCATAGGAGCTAGTCAGATCAGGTGGCAATTTGAACAGGCCAAACATCACCATTCCCACTATAAACCCTGAAAGTGCCCCCACAACGGGCAACCAACCACTCACTGTGTATCCTTATCAGTTGTCTGAGACACTGGCGACTTCTTTACCGTTTGTGATGCAGGAGCAGTAGGTTTAGCATATCTGAATTCAGTACTACCAGAGTAAGCCGGCACGACTAAGTCTTTTTTCACAATCTTCTCAATCTTAACCATTTCAGGATCATAGCTATTAAGCCACTGAACGAATCCCCCAGGAAATGTCAAACCGCCGGCCAAAGTCTCTGGGTCTCCAATCACCTTAATGTGATACGGTGATGTCATTGGAACTCCATTTACTTGGGCTGTGGGTCCTACGCACCTTATGGCAGTCCGACTCAACAGTCGTTGTCCGTTGATAGAAATAGCTTCTGCTCCAGAAGCATTCAGCTCATTAATGGCACGCTGTATTGTAACGTCATGAATGTTGTAGTCTTCTGCTTCGAACTGGCGATTGGATGGTGGCCCGGTCTTACTATCTTGCAGTGTTAAAATTATTCCATTGCCGGTAACCTCGGAGAGGCCGGCAGTCAGTTTCATTTTTTGCAGCTCATCGTTAAGTGCCTTTTGGGGACCTTCCCCAAGAGCAAGAGAGTTCTCGAGCTTTGTCTTCTCTTTGAGTAATTCCTCAATTTGCTTCTGTTGCTTCAAGACTGTTTCGATCGGTGCACCGGCCTGTTGGGCAATACCTCCAATACGATTTCCCCCACTCGTACCCGACCGCTTCAGACCGCTTACGGTTTGAACGGAACCAGCCAAAAGAAATCCAAGTACAAAACAGAGAACGGTCACCTGCCAAATCCATGGTTGGTGACGTATTCCTGATCCTAAAAAACTCATATATTCAATTCAAACACAACAGTTTCATTGAGATAATGCCAAAAAGCTACCGTAAAAACAAATCCAACTTAGATTGCACTGCGCGGCGCGCACCTACTCGTTGAGTTGTGATTGAGAAGACGGCGAAGATAAGTTCGATGCGTGACTACTGCCAGTACCAACCTTACCTCCAATTCGAGGTTCACCTGAAACGAATGAGGTGGATTTCAAAACAATGGATTGAAGATCTGCGCCGATATCAGGTCTCAACGAATAAATATTCTGAAGCTTTCCCAGCTTCTCAACCAAGTCACTTTCAGTACCAAGTTGTACCGAGACAGTGTCACTCATATTTAAGCATAAATTATGCTCGGCGTCAACGAAGATTTTATTCACTTTTACAGGTCCGAAGGAGGAATGTTTGGTCCAGATGAGAATCCCCCCATCGAGCCCATTCAGCTCAACCGCTTTTCCTTGTAAAACTTTGGGGTCTTCAACAGAGTCAATTTCGGGAAGTGGTCGATTAGAGTTATATGGTCGAATTGCAACCTTTTCAGCATCGACCTCGAAATCCCCCGAAGGATATCGCAAATGAGCAACCGGAGTTAGCGGAACGACTTTGAAAATGACGCGTCCCATCAAAGTCTTTGACGCCTTTGCTGATTTGATCCACGGTAAAGTGACGAGGTTACGGCTGGTCTCCTCCAGATTAGTTCGAATTAGATTCGCCCCTTCAGGTAGTTCGGCAACCCGTTTGGTCTGTTCCACTTCGGATTGTGTCAATCCATTCATTCCTTCAACGGACGCGCCACGAATCCGCAAAATGGGCGAGTTGAGAATAAATGCAACCATGAATAGAGTGAACACTAACTTAAGACCAATTGAAGTTGATTTGAGATACAGTGCGGGTATGAACGATTGCATCACTCCCCTCTTCTTTGTTTTGG
>CAISOI010000337.1 GCA_903886985.1 uncultured Chthonomonas sp. | reverse complement strand
TGACAAAAATAGTGAATACGGTCTCAATGTCCAAACGTATTATTTGTGAAGTATGGTACAAAGTGTCGCAAAGCGCAATTGGATATCGAACCAAAAGTACGGTGGTTGCCAATAAGTTGTAAGTCGCAAATGTTACAGGAAGGAGAAACTGTAGTGAGCCCTCTGGATATCATATATTGGACCTGCCTGATGTTGGGCGGGGGGTACACACTGATTACTCTGTTGACTGGGTCCTTGTCGCACGCCGCAGGTCATCTGGGGCATGCCGGACATAGTCTGCATATGCCTCATGGCTCCCATCACGTTGGAATTCATGGGACGTCTGGGCATGCTGGACATGTTGGTCATAGCAGCCACGTAGGTCACGGAGGAAGTGATGTGGCACACCATTCCCATGGTTCGGGAGATGCGACAGAGCCCATAGCAGAAGGTGCTCGATTCAACCCATTAGAATTGTTGAACATTCCGGCCATGTCAAGTTTCATGTTGGGATTTGGCGGAATCGGCGTGGTAACGCGATCTCTTGGTTTCCACGTTAGATTGAGCCTCGTATATGCAACAGCCGCAGGATTTGGTCTCTGGTCACTCGCATGGTGGATTGTTAAGCGGCTCTTTGGGGACGCAGAAGGTACCAGTCATAACACCTGGGATGACGTAATTGGATTGCGGGCGGAGGTCTCAGCACCTATCGAAGGAATGAAATCCGGGACTGTTGCTTACACCGTCGGTGGCTCCCGGCAGACAGCAAAGGCTATTTCTGAGGAAGAAGAACTCATTCCAAAGGGGTCTATAGTTAGAATTCGAAAGATTGAAAATCACACTGTGACGGTATCACGAGTGGAATAGCCGCCCAACGCGGCAAGTGAAGTCTTAGAAAGGGAAAAGATTGCAATGAACCTGTTTAGCATACCGGTGTTAGAAATTCTCGGTACTGCAGTATTGATTATATTAGTTGTGTTTTTGTTCTTCGTAAAGATTTATCAATGGATGTACCGAAAGGTTGGACCGAACGAAGTACTCGTTATCTCAGGAGGGAAAGGCGAGAGCGTTATAGATGACTCCGGAAACAAGCACCGACTCGGCTTCCGGATTGTCAAAGGTGGCGGATCGTTAGTTAACCCGATTCTTGAACGTGTTGAGATCATCTCACTTGAGCTCATATCGTTGGACATCGTTACTCCAGAGTTCTACACTAAGCTCGGTGTACCCATCAAGGTGGACGGCGTCGCTCAGATCAAAGTAAAAGGTGACGATGTCTCGATACGTACTGCAGCGGAACAGTTTTTAAACAAGTCCCGAGACGAGATCAAAAACATCGCGTATCAGACCGTGGCAGGACACCTGAGAGCAATCTTGGGAACGCTTACTGTTGAAGAGGTCTATGCCGCACACGAGACCTTCGCTCAGAAAGTGTCGGAAGTTTCCGCTGGCGACTTATCGAATATGGGGTTGGAGATTGTCAGCTTTCCCATTCGAGAAATCAGCGACAGCAGAGGATATCTCGAAGCTATCGGTAAGACGCGAATTGCGCAAGTAAAACGTGATGCACAGATTGGTGAGGCAGAAGCCAACCGAGACGCAACTATCAAGGCTGCTCAAGCTAATCAAGAGGCCTCGATGGCGAAGTTTATCGCAGACACTGCGGTTGCTGAGTCTGAACGAGACTATCAACTAAAAGTTGCTGAATATAACATGGCTGTCAATCAACGCAAAGCAGAGTCAGACTTGGCATACGACTTACAGCGTTACAAAACTGAGCAGGCCGTCAAAGAGCAATCTGTTCAAGTGCAGATTGTTGAGAAGATTAAACAGGCTGAGCTGGAAGAGAAAGAGATCTTTCGACGGGAGAAGGAGCTTATTGCTACTGTACAGCGACCTGCTGAAGCCGAGAGAAACCGAATCCAGACAATTGCTGATGCAGAACAATATCGTCTAAAAACAACTGCATTGGGACAAGCCGAAGCGGCTAAGACTGCCGGTTTTGCGCAGGCAGAAATTGTTCAGAAGTCAGATCG
>CAISOI010000336.1 GCA_903886985.1 uncultured Chthonomonas sp. | reverse complement strand
GTCGATGGCGGGAGGACCTCTTGCCCAACGGCGGAACGCAGAAGTTCAGAAATGTGCGAAAATCCTCGGCACGACGAGTCAAGTGATCGACATTCATGACGGGGAACTCCTGCCCACATTGGAGAATCGAAAGATCGTCACAAAGTTGATAAGGGAATGGAAAGCGGATATTGTTCTTTGTCATCGTCCAAACGACTATCATCCAGACCACCGAAATGTCGGCATGTTGGTTCAAGATGCAGCATATATGGTAACTGTGCCTTTCTTTTGCCCGGACACTCCTCATTTGACCCGAAATCCGTTATTCCTTTATTATGACGATGGCTTCGCGAAGCCAAATCCATTTCAAGCGGATATTGCGGTGTCCATTGACGATACTATTGAGAAAAAGCTCGATTGTATGAATGCCCTTGAATCTCAGTTTTTTGAAGGCGGAGCCAACGGATCAGAGGCGCTTATCCCCAACGACGCAGCGGGACAGACTGCCCGAAAAGCAGCAGTGCGCACAGGGTTTGCAGGGAGATTTAACTCGCTGGCAACACGATTTCGAAATAAGTTGCGCGAGCTCTATGGTGTTGAGAAAGGCGATAGTGTGAAGTCCGCGGAGGCATTTGAGATATGCGAATATGGGCGGCGACCGAGTTTGGAGGAAATAAAGGTACTGTTTCCGTTCTTTTCTAGAAATCCATGAACCCAAATTACGATGTAATCATAATCGGACTTGGTGCGATGGGTTCGGCAACGGCTTATCACCTCGCGCGACGGGGTATTAAGGTTCTTGGAATAGATCGCTATAGCGTCCCAAATAATATGGGAAGTTCATCGGGTGACATCCGGGCCATTCGAAAGAGCTATTATGAACATCCAGACTATGTTCCTTTGCTGGAACGGGCTTATCACAATTGGCGCGAACTAGAATCGGAAACCGGTACAGAAATATTGCAGCTTACAGGCGGTCTCTATATCGGCCCGCTAAATTCCGAGTTGGTCTCCGGCTCGTTGAAGTCTGCGATCGAGCATAACCTGCGTTACGAACTTTTGACTAACAGAGATTTATCCGGTCGATACCCACAGTTCAAACTACCGGCGGATTATGTTGCCCTCTATGAGGAAGAAGCGGGCATTGTTCGCCCTCAGCGTGCGATTTCTGCATTTGCGGAATTGGCAAAAAGGCGCGGAGCCAATCTCAGCCAGAACGAAACAGTTCTCGAATGGAAATCTGAGCCATCGGGAATCATTGTTAAGACGGATAAACACGAATACTCAAGTGATCGGATCATTTTCTGCGGAGGACCATGGACAACGCATCTTGTCCAAGACTTGGGGGTTCCTCTGGTAGTAAGTCGGCAGGTGACCGGTTGGGTGCAGCCCTCCCAGCCGGAACTGTTTAGCTCTGACATCTTCCCCACTTGGGCTATGGATCATCCAGAAGGTGAAATCTATTACGGATTTCCGATATTGTCTGATTGTGCTGGAATGAAAGTCGCTAATCATACGCGTGGCGCAATTATCGATGCGGACAGAGTAGATCGAAATGTTTACGCTTCGGACGAAGAAACTTTTCTTCCCGTTTTGCGGGACTCGCTCCCGGGAGGTCTAGGGTCAGTTATTGAGATCAATGTCTGTATGTATACTAACAGCCCCGACTCCCACTTCATTTTCGACGATTATCCAGGGTTCGACAATGTCACTCTGGCTTGCGGATTTAGCGGTCACGGGTTCAAATTTGCCTCGGCCATTGGAGAAGCACTGGCAGACTTTTCAACGTCTGGTTGTACGCCGCTTCCGATGGAGTTCCTGCAACTAAGTCGATTTCATCTGAATTAGTGATCGATTTTCATTCTCTCTTCAAATTTCGTGAATAACAAACTTGTGACCAACAGGATAACTCCCAGCGTGAAGAATGACGCTATGCGATAGGGAGTTTCGAGATTAGAGAGATCGAACACAAACACTTTAATGATTGAAACATAAAGTAATCCAATGGCAAACAATCGGACCATTCGAATTCGTTTCCAAATTCCTACGCAGACTCCCGCAACCGCGTAAGCCGTCCAAAATAATGAAAGTGATAGTTGTTGCGCATTGGTTGCTCCGCCAGCGGGCCATTGAACCCCGGCAAATTGCCAAAGTTCAAAACTCACGAATAGCAGGGTAAATGCATTTGCCCCAATGACAAATATGGTTGGAAGCCGCGTTTCGTCCGTTTTCAGATCATCCTGTTTTCGATAGAGCTCTCTCGCGATAACATAATGCGACGCGACAATTGCCACCCCAGCTATCATTCTGGGGTTAATTAGTAGTTGGAAATGGTTAACTGTTACTAAGAGGTCTATAAGCAACGCTTTTATCGATGCCAGAGCAATCAACAGATAGCCGTATATTCGAACACGCTCGTCCTTGACTCTAATACCGGTAATTACGAGCATTACAGCTTCAACAGCCCATGCTAGCGTTATGGACTCTGCTTTCAGTTGCAGTGGAATCGCAATGGTGAAGAACGAAACCGAAAGCCCGAAATAGGTCAAACGCCTCAATTTTTCATCTCTGCGAAGGACAGTCATCCCTAAAATGGCGTAGAAAACCGACATGCAAAATGCGCAGAGGGCAACAGAGGAAATGGCGCCAACATATGTTTGTCGCAAAGCACTCGCCAATAAGAAGAAAAATGCTGTGGACGTACCAAGTGCGGCTACCACATCAAACCGGAGGTCGCGCCATTCAAATCGATCACGAATTGCCAACCAAGCAAATGAGAGAGTCAGGAATTCAATGCACAGAGGTAGGACTGCATTCGTGGTCCAGATCGAGCTGATTTTCTCGAAAGAAAATGCCTCTGGAATTCCCACAAATGGAAGTACCACTGTGGTTATTGCGAGTGTCTTTGACAGAATAAGACTATCGCCCTCTTGCTTCACTGCCAACCAGAGTGCCGCATATGAGATCACGGCAGAAATGGGAAACCATATCGGAATTACGAATATTCCCCAAAGGGTCGTGTGCCCCATGAGCGTGTGGATAACGAGCGAGTGGACACCGACATTCGCGACAACCAGTGTTGTGGCAGCACCGGTAACACGCCTATCCTTCTCTTCTTTCCGGCTAAATCGAAGAGATGTTGCTAGAAATAACACAAAACTGAAAACCGCAAACCCAAGTGCCAGCCATATCTTATTTCGAGGCACATCTATGTGGTCGATGATCGATAGGACCATCGTGACGGAAAGAACTGCAACAGACAAATACCCTAGGAACTTGCGGACCGATCCATCCGCTCGTCCTAGGTCCGGAAGCGATCCGACCATCGCTGCAAGGCAAATCCCCAAAAATATTCCGGCAATGGCCACATTTGGCAGTCCAAAGACGCCGTATCCGGAGAACACCAACATGCTTGTTATTAGATAAGCCACGGAACTGCCACAGATAATTGCCAGAGCCCCCTGCTTTTCAAAACTCAGTTCTGCATTCGATGAATTGCCGTCAACAGATTCCTCCAAATACAGCAATTTTGTTGCCAGATAGCAGGTCACGATTAACAGAAGTGTCGCAAATATCT
>CAISOI010000335.1 GCA_903886985.1 uncultured Chthonomonas sp. | reverse complement strand
GTGACTAGTCAGGGGTAGGATCGACAATTGAATTACATCGCCTTTGTGAACCGAAATATTATCCATTGGCGACTTTGCACCTATGAAAAATCTGCTCTCACCACCATCTGGAATTTCTCCTGTTGATATGAGCAGTGCTTTCTTGCGGGCAACAATTTCCAGCTGCCGGGCAGAAGTTGAGAGAGCGTTTGTAAGTGTATGAATGCTTGAGTTGAGTTTATCGATTTGAGATTGAACAGTCTTTGCTTTCACCGCAAAAGTGGTCGGAGAGATAAGTGGTACCAAATCACGGGGCAGTTGTTTTGGTTCACAACCTGGGAAAGCAAATCGAGTACTGTTGAAAATACCATAAATACCGTAATAGTCTTTTGCAGTTATGGGATCAAATTTATGGTCGTGGCATCTTGCACATCCGATCGTCAGTCCAAGCATCGATTTGCCTAGGTTGTCGATTGTATCTTCGAGAGTAAGATGAAAATCCTGATCAATATCGTGTCCAAATCGTCTTGCGATAGCAAGATATCCAGTAGCGATTACGCAGTCGGCGTATTTTTCAGGGGGACCTTGAAGTCCAATCAGGTCTCCTGCAATCTGCTCTCTAAGGAACTGATCGTAAGGTTTGTTGGAATTGAATGCGTTGATGACCCAGTTACGATATTTCCACGCATGCGGCAGTGGATGGTCAGAATTTTCCCCGGCAGTGTCAGCATATCTAACGACATCCAGCCAGTGCCTACCAAACTGCTCGCCATACCTTGGTGAGTTCATCAATCGATCAATGACCTTTTCAAATGCATGTGGAGACTTATCAGATAGAAATGTTTGAATTTCATCCGAATTTGGTGGCATTCCGGTGAGATCATATGAAGCACGTCGCATGAGTGTGCGTCGATCGGTTTGGATTGCCAGTTTTAAGCCCAAACGAATTTGTTTGGACCAAATAAACGCATCTACAGGGTTGGTTGGTGTAGGGACACCTGGCAGTTTCGGTACTGCTACATTACGAATAGATCGCAGAGACCAAAGGAGGGATCGCGAGTGTTCCAAAGAAGGAGCGGGAACTGAGGAGGGCCAAGTCGCACCAGATTTTATCCACTGATCAATAGCCAGAACTTGGTTATCTTTAAGTGGTCCATCGGGCGGCATCTTAATTGTTCCGGTTCGATGAACTGCCTTGGAAAGGAGACTCTCCGTTGGCTTTTCCATCGTGATGGCGGCACCGCGTTGTCCTCCAATCAAGAGGGCAGACCGAGACTCCAAAGATAGTCCGCCACGTCGAACAGTTTGGTTATGGCATGGCAAACACTTTGAGACGATAATTGGGCGAATTTTGTTCTCGAATAGCTGTTCACCATCGAGTTTCTGTGCCTCAGCCTTGTGAATCCGGCAGAGTAACATAGCTACAAGTAGCAGCTTCACGAACGGTAGAGATAGCGTTAGAAGCTGAGGCACTGGGCAGACATCAGTTACTAGAAAGTCCCCAGGTTTAGCCATATTGATGGGTTCCTTGTCACAATGCCAATGACCTTGACGACCCGCGACTTTACAGACCGATAGATTTCAATCCACTCTTCAATCGCGAATTCTGGTCTCCAAACGGTTTGATAGTGACGGATTTTATTTGCCGAACATACAGGGCGAGGTAGAACAATACCGGCTCACGTTCTTAACGAAAGTTCATAAACGAACTCTCATAGCGGACGGAACCGGTACCGAATTGAGCAATTAGTTTGCTCCGAACAAATTAGGCTTTCTTTGCTTTGGCTTCTTTTGGTGTTGCAATGTGAGGAGCCTTTGCATATTTGGCTGAGTCTTTCTTAAATGCTTCGGGACATCCGCCACAACAGAAGAAATAGCGATTACCTTTGTAATCTGCGAACATCTTGTGTTCGGTAGCATCTTTGATGTTAACATCTTTGCCGGCCATAACGGCACATTTGATGGTCGTAGGTGCAGCGGCCTTCTTGTCTTGGGCAAATGCAGCAGAGCTGATCGCTAGTGCAGCAAGTACGAATGCAAACTTGTTCATTTTTTAATCTCCTTGTGAAATAGTCAGTACAGCAGTTCACCATACTAAGATGGCGTTATAGTAATACACTTATATTATACGTTGTCTGGGAGAAATTGTTACACTTCACTTTTTACGAGCATAACTTTCGAATCAAAGCAGATGTTAATCTTGCCAATTCCGCGGGGGCCTCAGGGTGCATGATTTCCAATCCATGTGAGTTCTCCACCGCAAGTCCTAAGGTTATTGGTCGAGCGCAGAGCCCGTTGGAAGCTCCGCAGCTGGCGTCTGATCCACCTCGTGAAAGTGCTTGCCAATGTGGCTTTATTCCCAACTCTTGTGTAAGATCCTCCAATATCCGGATGTCTTTCGAC
>CAISOI010000334.1 GCA_903886985.1 uncultured Chthonomonas sp. | reverse complement strand
TGAACTCGGTGACATAATCATTAAAGTAAACAACAAAACCGTGAAAACCGAAGACGAACTTAAGGCAGTGGAAAAGACGCTGCCGATTGGCAAAAAAATAGAAATTGAATATGTAAGAGGCGAGCAGCGAAGTAAGTTGAGCATGACTGTAGGAGAAGCGCCCTGAGCCAATTTCATGGAAGGGAAGAACTGCACGAGTCGGCGAAGGCGCTTGGCATCGAACTAAATAGCGATCAACTCAACAAATTCGCAAAATTGACAGAAATGTTAATCGATTGGAACCAGAGAATGAATCTCACTCGGGTCCCGATTGAAGACTATTGGTCCGTTCACTATCTTGACTCGTTAGCTGCCGCAGCATCGGGCTGCGATTTCACGAGCGGTAAATTGATCGACATTGGTACCGGTGCTGGGTTTCCAGGACTACCCCTTAAAATCGCCTATCCTGATTTAGAGGTCACGCTGATGGACTCTACACGCAAGAAACTCGACTTCATAGATGCAGTCAATTCTGAGCTCAACCTGAATTCTGCGACTACTCTTGTGGGAAGAGCGGAGGAACTCTCGCGAGAACTCAAATACCGAGACAAGTTTGACTTTGCCACCGCTCGGGCTGTTGCCAATATGCCGATTTTGCTCGAGTGGATAGTCCCCTTTGTGAAACCCGGCGGGTGTGCCATTGCATTAAAGAGTGCGCATTCAGAATTGGAAATTGAATCGTCAAGAAACGCAGCGAAGTTATTGGGTGCGGCTTCAGGTAGGACGAACGTGCTCTATCTCCCCGGAACCACTCTGCCTCGTACGGTAGTCACATTCGAAAAACTCTGTCCAACTCCCAAGGAATATCCTCGCCATGGTGCTACCATCAAATCCAAACCGTTGTAAGTGAGGCGCATATTTACCTCTTAGCTTAACATGTTGTTGATCATTTGAAGGATGTCTTCGACATTTTCAAGCAGTGTCACGGAGAGCACCCTTTGGATGCGGGGCAGGAGTTGGAAGATCACTAGTAATTAACACTTCTCCAGATTCGGCTGGCTCCTACGAAACTACTCAATAGGAGTTCAAATAACCACAGATTGGTCCTTTTCATCAGCTGTTGCTAACTGCATCGCTTTCAAAAAGACAGTTGTAAAATCTGGATCAAACTGCTTACCTCTACCTTGTGAAATCTCTTCTAAGGCCGCCTCTTGAGAAAGTGCAAGGCGATAGGGTCTGTCACTGGTCAATGCGTCGTAAGTGTCGGCTAGTGCAAGAATTCTAGCAACTTGCGGAATGTCGACACCGGCAAGGCTGTCTGGATATCCTTTGCCATCCCAACGTTCATGGTGGCTTCGGACACCCGTCACGGCTAGTGTCAAGGAAGGAACTTTTTTGACAATCACTTCTCCAAGGGCTGGGTGGGTCTCTATGATGGAGCGCTCGTCAGCAGTCAATGGTCCGGACTTTTGAAGAATTGCGTCTGGTATTCCGATCTTTCCAACATCATGTAGTGTTGCGGATATACGGACGACTTCGATGTCCGAATCCTGTAAACCAAGCTCTCGTGACAGTATCACCGCGTACCTTGCAACTCTATCGGAATGCCCCCTTGTATATTTGTCCTTTGCGTCAACTGCTGCGGCTAACGCCTGAATTGCACCGAGACTGCCGTCCTTTAGGAAACGGAACAATGATTGAGGGTCTTCACCACCGGGCAGACTATTCAAAGAT
>CAISOI010000333.1 GCA_903886985.1 uncultured Chthonomonas sp. | reverse complement strand
ATGTCTGGGATTCCCGCAATGGTTTTGAACCGATAAATTCCAGTCCAAATTGAATGCCATATTCGTTTAAGATATTTGCAACTGGCTTCAGGCGTTCAATGTGAAAAATAATATTCTCGCCCAGCGGTCTCAAATTGGAGCATGGCATCACCCACGTGAAGCACCTGGTGCATCCAATCGATGCGACCGCCTCCGCCGATTCGATAAGTCCTGCCAATCCGTTCAGCCATTCTTCATCATCTTTGCGCCACTCCACCGGCAAGGGAAATCCAGCAGGTTTCAATCCCGCATTATTAAAGAGTGTAATTACCCCGTTGGAACCGTGCAGTTTAATTTCGTCCGTAATTTGTTGCGCATTGACTTCCAGTCCGTCGTATCCCGCAGCTCGTGCTAATTCGATACTATCGACCAAACTCAAGTCTCGCATTCCCAGATTGCCCGGACTGAATGCCTTATACAATTTCGTGCCCCTTCATCATAATTACCATCTTGTATTGCCCAATCCCGTTGCAGGCTTTCCGCTTGGATCAATAACCGCAAAACTAAATTGAATTGGTTTCGCACAGCGCACCACTTTAACCATAATGCGATTTGCCCCGGGATTTAGCACCACATCCACTGCAGTCGCGCTATTGTTCAGTGTCGGTCGGAAAGCGGTGTGCGAGTGCTGTTGAATTTTCAATTCATTATTCACCCAGACGCGAATTCCATCATTTGCATGGAATACAAGTTTAACAGGTGTTGCCTTATCGACCGTTAAAGTGGTCACGCCATACGCAACTCCAGGCATTCCTGCAAAAATGTCTTCCAGTGGCATTACATTCTCGAGAAATGCACGCCGCTGCCATTTTACCAATCCCTTATCACGTCCCAGATAGTCGTTCTCAAACCCGGGTTTATCTTCCACTGAGAAAACCTTGGTGTATCCCTCTTCAAAAGCGTTCGAAAGTGGCCCCACCCACCACCAGCAGGTGCCCGCTTCGAAGCTAATCTCGCTGGTAAATGCGGGCCCATTATCCGGCGACATAACGATGCTCACCGGGCTCTTCTGCGGTAAATCGACATTATCAGGAGGGCGGACAACGAATCCATAGCGCGCCGTTCTTCCTTCTGCCAGAACCTGTCTCTGCCCCTGTGCATCAGGCACGGCAACCTGCCAGCCATCCGGCACATTAACGTGAATATTGCCAATAAAATCGGCTCCGCTGTTGTTCTTAATCGTTACCGTGAAACTGCCTGCAACTCCGGGCATAACCGCGGGTCCATTCGTTCCATATTCGGCGACAAGTTCGAAACCATTGGCATGGTGAATGGATGCAGTGCTCGATTGGACAAGGAGTGGCTTGATTTGCTCGTTATCCGTCCAGTTATAGGGTGGCTCTGCTGGCGGGGCTTCGGGCAAGATTGGTGTTTCTACTGCGATTGCGGGAGTCTCCGGGACAATCGGTTCGTCGGCTGTTGTAGCGACAACCGTCGGATCAGTCGGCGCCAATTCGACTGGAGCAGCCTCTAGAGATTCGGTCGTTTCCACGGTTGGTTGTTCGAATACCACCTCTTTGACTGTGTCCAACTCAGATGTCGGAACTGTCTCCGCCGTTGGTAACAGTGGTTGCGACGACACAGCTGGTTCCTCTGCTTTCAGAACTGCGGCAGGGGCATTGGATTCCGGCGCTGTCGCAGCGGCGGGAGGCACAGCGGTAGCAAGTGCCGAATCGGCAGGAGAATCCAATTCCAAAAACTGCATTCGATTGGATGCGGCCGCCTGTTCAATCTTCTCTACTTCAACTTCGAGTGCAACCTTCTCCGCCATGTCGGACATTTGCTTGTCCAGCGGTTCGGATTCGGGAATATTAAGCGGCGCAGCAACAGGTTCAAACTGGGCGCTTTCGTCTGTCAATTCGACATCGGTGCAGCGAGCACGGACGACTTCTTCACCAATGGAAGTGGTGAAATCCACCAATTGCGGCATTCGCCGAATAATATCCAGATCCTTCAATCCCCATCCTGGAATAATGGCGTCACCAATTGGGTTGGTCCAGCCGGTGGGCAATGCATGAATACCATGCATAATCCCCATTAACGCTCCGACGGTCCCTGCATTTCCGCCAGCATCGTAGCCACAATTGGCTGCATTCGTGATTGTGAGACCGAAATCGTTCTGACCATAAAGCAACGCCAGAACTCCGAATCCGACATTTTGCGCCACGTCGGTGTAGTTTTCATTTCCAACGGCTTCGATAACCTGACCGCGGGCATCCAAAAAGCCAGCACGACCGACAAATGCATTCTGCGCCGAGCGTACCGCTCGGGCGGTTCGACAGGTGCCGGGCATCATTGCCAGCCCAATCCGGAAAAGTAGATTCAAATCGGTCACAAAGAAAGCCGCGCTCTGAATTGCCGCCCAGAACATCGCTGCCCATACACCTTCTGCCGTGTGATCTATAGAAGAGTCGTGATTTGCATAGGTTGCCGCTACTTGCGGAGCACCGGGCGCTATCAGTGCCCATATCTCCGTGCGGGACGCTCCTGCGGAGGATGTTTTAAACCAGTTGTTGTAGGCACCGGAAATGGGCGCGGTCAATCCTCGCTCAAGATTCCAGAGTGCCCATCCCGCTTCGTCCCAGTTGTAAATTAGGTGGTCTCGCCATTCATCAGATAGGTGGTCAGCGGAGAGATCAATTCCGTGCTCCATCAGCGCGTGGAGCCACACAATCTGAAAATCAAAATCCTCACAGGGGGTCGCTTGGCCGGGAACAGGATCGTAGAATCGAAGCGCACCTGAAAAGGTTCGCCCCTTCAGCGGAGTTCCTAGAGTGATGCCTACAAGTTTGCCCATCCACGCTCCGTGGACTTTATCTCTATACGCTTCGCGCGACAATCTCAGGGGGGCCATTCAATGCTCCTTGGTTCAATTTCATTTCGATCCAGTGATTCCCACAAATTCTATTGCGTCATTGTATGCTTTAGACTAATATGTGTCAATCAATATCAGCGTAAAAGTACATCGCATAATGGTCTGTACGTTCGATCCGAAAGTGTCAAGACTACGGACATTTTGGTGAATGGGTTTCGACTGCAATTCCCTGCGGGTATCCTTAGAACAATTATGAAACTCGATCGCTGAGAGAGGTTATTTGTAGTGGAAGAAGCTCCAGAAACCATTCAAATTCGACCGGCAACTTTAGATGATGTTGCTGCCATTACGGATATTTATAACTACTATATCCGCAATACCATCGTTTCATTCGAAGAAGAACCTATCTCAACAGACGACATGGCAGGGCGCATGAAAGAAGTTCTCGATTCGGGCTTTCCGTGGTTTGTCGCGGAAAAGGGTGGCAACGTAATAGGCTACTCCTACGGATCAAAGTGGAAAGGACGATGTGCTTACCGTTACACGGCAGAACTGACAGTCTATCTGCATCAGGATGCAACCGGATTGGGATTAGGTACCCGCCTCTACAAGACCCTCTTCGATGCGCTAAAGAAACTTGACATGCACGTGGTTATTGGTGGTATTTCATTGCCCAATCCTGCAAGTGTTGCACTGCACGAAAAAATGGGAATGACCAAGGCATCGCACTACAACGAGGTCGGTTTCAAGTTCGGAGAATGGATCGATGTTGGATACTGGCAGATGATTCTGGGAGATAACGAATGAACGCAGCAGAACTTTTGGAGCAAATTAAGGACCTCGGCAAAGAGAGTTACAAAAAGGTCCTCCTGAAACACGGCATTGTCGAACCAGTCTATGGTGCCAGCATCGAGGACATGAAAAAACTCGTTAAGGGAATCAAGAAAGACTACGAACTTTCCAAAGCACTCTATGCCACCGGCGTTTATGACGCGATGTACCTCGCAGGATTAATTGCCGATGACATGGCAATGACGCAGGAAGATTTGCAGGAATGGGTAGAGAAGGCAAACTGCACCATGATTGCTGAATGCACCGTTGCGTGGGTCGCCTCTGAAGGCAGATTTGGCGAAGAGATGGCGGCAATATGGATCGAATCGGATCGAGAAATAATCGCGACCGCGGGTTGGTCGACCTATAGAAGCCTTGCAACCATTAAGATGGACTCAGAACTCAATATGGATCAGATTTCGGGTCTGCTTGATCGTATTGCAAAGACTATTCATTCCGAGCCAAACCGCGTGCGCCACGTGATGAACAGCTATATCGCGAATGTTGGAACTTATATCGCTCCTCTAACCGACAAAGCAATTGAAACCGCTAAGCGAGTTGGCCCGGTGATGGTGAATATGGGTGATACCTCCTGCAAAGTCCCGGATCCTATTGAGGTAATTGAAAAAGTCCGGTTACGGGGAGCTATAGGCAAGAAGCGCAAGACCGCAAAGTGCTAATTCTTAGATATTTCAGGTCCCATTTTAGCAATGATCAAGAACTTTCAGGGCTTTAACGATGTGGGATCAGGGACTGTGTCTTTCACTTCCGTTACTTCCTTGAAGAACTTAATGGTCAAAGCAGGAGCCTCTTTTGGGTAGGTGTGGTTACCCGGACCAATGGCGGTCACAAACGGAGTACCTGTTGAGGACGGATACATTGTGCAGACCAAGTCGCCCGATTTTGCCCAGGGCTTACCGGTCAAGGCACAGCCATCAACCTTTAAAACCGCATCTATGCAACGCTTCTGCCATTCAAATTTCACCAAAGGATCGGATTCACCTGCAATGTGTATTGCGGGTTTGGGCTTGAGGGTATTCGCTCTCACGGTAAACGCGGCCGCAGGTGCAAATGCTGCGAAAATATCAGGTCGTTCCGCCCATAACAGATATGTAAATCCACCACCATTTGAGTGCCCTGCGCTAAATACGCGCTTCTCATCAATTTGATAATCCTTTTTCAATGAAGCAAATACGGTATCAAAGAATTTGAGATCGCGATCCCCTTGCAGTCCGACGCGATTCTGCCAGCCATTCAATCTCCCCTGTGGGTCCACAAGTCCACCAGGAGTAGGCAATCCCTGCATATATACCACTATTGCTTCAGGCCAATGCTTGTGATATGCATATGTCTGGGAGGAATAGCGCATATTGCCGCCGTGCCCATGGAAAGCAAAGATAACAGGAGTTTTCGTCTTATTGGCTGCCGGAGGGACATAGACAATGGCCTGTCGCTCAACACCATCCACCTTCCAACTGCGAGCATTCGCTGGTAATGATTGGGCACAGCTTGTCAATAACAATGATACTAGCAACGAAATCGAAAGCAAAAACGTTCGCACAGAGGACCTCCTATTTGATCAAAACTGACTAACACTACTGTGACGAAGGAGAGCTAACTTTGTTCAGAGGAAGGCATACTTGTCCAAAATAACTTTTTTGAACCGTGATTTTTGTGGTCATCCTGTGGTTGTGGCTGCGTGGGTTTGTGGTTCTTGACTCAAATGCAGTATAGAGGCTACCTTTTGTTCGTTACTCGACT
>CAISOI010000332.1 GCA_903886985.1 uncultured Chthonomonas sp. | reverse complement strand
CCGAGAGCTGCCTGCGTCAAGGTTGCCTGATAAGGAGGGTGCTACATGCCTGGTTGGTTTATTCACATGAACGTTGCTAGAAAGGCCATCAATGAACTTTCTAGCAATCCTAGAGTTGCCTCGATCCTCGGAGCTAATGGGTTATCAGCAGCTAAGATCGTAGATATTGCCACAAACAATCCTGCCTATTTCGCATTGGGATCCATAGGTCCCGATCTTTTTGTTTTTCTGCCAGACTTCAAGCCACCTCTGGGACAGTCTATCTATAAGATCATGAAATTCATGCAGGGTTCTTACGAAAGAATTGATCCCTACATTACTGCGTATGAAGAGAAGCTCGGTCCTGTGGTCGATACAGGGATGAGTCTTGCCAACGCCTTGACTGGCGGGCTTCTCCAGACGCTAACCGATAAAGCCCAACAGGTAGCGAACATAAAATATGCTGTCTTGGAAGATTTTATCATCAGCCAAGTTGATTGGTTCTCCCTTTTGGGCAGCGGTGTGCCAGCGGGATATGACGAGCAGACATTCTTTTGGAGTGACATGCTGCATTACCGCAAAACCTATGAATTCGGCGCACGCCTCTGGGCCAACGCCATTACTGTTGAGGAAAAGGCATATGCACTTGGGTGGATGACGCATCTCGGTACCGATGTCGTCGGCCATAGTTTTGTTAACCAGAAATGCGGCGGTCCTTTCCGTCTGCACTGGCAACGCCATCATGTAATTGAAAATCACATGGATGCCTATGTCTACGAACGAGAGTTTGGCAGCCAGCCGATGTACCAGTCATTGTGCGGTGCAGCTCAGCACCTCTGGATCGCCTTTGAGGATGATGGAACTCAATTTCCAGCCTTGAATACAGATGGTTCGGACTTTTTCCAACCGCAAACGCGTCCGATATTTGATCCCGCTGATAAACAGGCCATGGCCGACGCTTGGGATGTTGACTCCAAGATGCCACCGGGCATCAAAGAACTTCTGATTAGCACTTTGAAGGACGTTTACCCGGATCTGGCACCAACTCACCTGACATCTGGTATTAATGAGCAGTGTGCTGACCATCCTAATATTTTGGCTAGTGGATATCCAGACCAAAACGATACAGGTGTTACCGATTTCTATGTGACCATAATCCCAAGTCATGGCGATATAGAGACGGCCTATTTCTACCTGTACAAGTACGTCAAAATGGTCACTACTGACTATTATAAGATGCAGCCACCTAGTGCACCGCCCTTGTTTCCTTGGCCAACATTTCCGATAACGCCTCCGGGTGCTCCTAGTTGGAACGGATCGGCTGATCCCCTTCTCGACGTCTGGGACCTCGTCCTCGATATCGCGGCTTGGACCCTTTTTATCGGAGAATGCATTGCCGCCGTGCCTGCTCTGGCTACCGCTGGCAGACTCGGTCCAATGACAATGGGTGCGCGAGAGTTTGTCTATCAATTTATTGAACTTCCACTGTACATCGAATGGCTCGCGAATCATTGGCTTTTATCTATGACCGGATACGTAAGCCCTCTGCCTAGAGAGATTACCCCCGCCTTGCACACTTTGGGAGTCGGCTTTAAAGATAATTGGGGTCTGCTGAAGGCAGAACTCGATAGCCTAAGCGGAGGTCTATTGGGTCCTTCACTCAAAATGGCTTCAGAACCTTCCGGTCGGGACAAAGATTTTAACTATCCCCGTGATGCGGTCATGGATCCGCAAAGAACACTCCCTTCGGGTCTCTCGATTATAACAGCAAAGATTCCTCAATCATTTAATGACGAAGGCTTCAGTGAATTTACACGACCATGCTTGTGGCCGGAGACTGATAATGAAGGCGACGCAATCCCTACCGAAAATCCTACCATAGGGTTTGCTGCGAGTCCCTTCAATTCTGGTCAAGACGCATATGTTTTGATGCAAAACAACCCAGGCGATAATACGTTTAGACAAAATCTAGAGAGTGCAATGAATTGGAGAGAAACTTACTTTTATGTAATCTCTGGTCTAAGTTCAGGTCTCCATCTAGGAGATCCCAGTGATTACTGCGCTTACGTCATCGCCACACTAACCCGCACTACTGTTTTCAATAACTATATAGCCAATTTCAATCTGGATGCAGATCGTGGTTATGGCTTCCTATGCTGGGACTGGCGGCGCTACGCTAACATTCTCGCGGCTCCTCATGCCTATAGTAACAAACCGACAATCGAAATCCGCAATAGTTACGCCTCAGCAAATTCAACCCACAAATATTATGCCCCAGTCCAGGCGGGGACAGGATGGG
>CAISOI010000331.1 GCA_903886985.1 uncultured Chthonomonas sp. | reverse complement strand
GCCGAAGAGATGGTTTTCAACATCATTCCAATGATGTCAAAGAAAGTGAATGATCCAGACTATCGATCAAAAGTGCAAAAGGCTATTTCCATTTTTGAAAAACTCAGTGACTCGAATGAGGATTATATCAAAGATAATAAAAAGAGAATGGAAAACGATTACAATCATGTTCATGCAGAGGCAAACAAGCTAAGATCACAACTGGCAAATCTTCCAGACAGCATTATGAAACAAGTACTCATTCAGTTGCGGCACATGATTGAGCAACTGATTTACACCGGACAGTTACCTCCGGAAGTCCACAAACAGATTTCAATTTCAAAGTGATCCATATGTCTATCAAAACAACTATCAAGAGACCAGTAAGGTTGAAAAGTTGTTTTTTTTGAATCCATCCTGCAGTACTTTTCGGCAAAAAGGAACCGATCTCCAACACCCAATCGTAGAACAAAACGGTTCAATGCCTTACTACGCAGAATCATATCAATGTAATGCGATCACAACTTAGAAAGTTGAGCTAATGACAGTATCTGAGTTCCAATCACGTCGCATCTTGCGCATATCCATAGCAGTTGCACACTTTATCAGCACCACTCCCGAAGACCGACTTTCATGGGAGCCTGACGGCTTAAATGGAGCTAAAGGGCGAAATATCTTCTCGATGGCTTCGGAGATTGTAATCGTCAATTCTTTGGTTTCAGGACTTCTTGCAGGAACTATCACAGAGCCCATTAAACCTTCGGAGCATCTTCCGCCTATCAACTTCGTTGACTCAGCAGACGCTCAAGCACAGATTCTGTCATCTGGTGAGACTTTGGCAGATACCGTTCGTAATATGTCCGAATCTGACATTGAAAATGTTTATCCACACTGGGCGGGACCCCTTAAAGGTGAAATCTTAATCGAGATGACGTACCGAAACATGGCTTACCATGCCGGTCAGATTAACTTCATACAGATTCTGTTGGGGGATAGTGAGTTTCATGTTCCTCCCGGAACATGGCGTTAGACTGCTACAATCACAGTACATTACAATTAATCAAGGAGAAACCATTTGAATCCGTTACCGATTTTAGCTGACAAAATCGTTCGCTCGTCCAAATTACTGGCCTATGCCGTAGAGACCACACCCGCTGAATATCATCACTGGAAACCCGTGGCGGTTGGTCAAACCGGTGAAGGTCGGACTATCGTCGATCAACTATTTGAAGTTGGGGGCATTTTTGCAAAGTTTGCTTCCATAATCAATAAAACAGAACCTGTAGAATCCAACGTTGACAGCGAAACCGTTGAGTCCTCTGTCGCGATAAAGTTCCTTAGTGACTCAGCAGAATCTCTATCTTCTGCAATCCTTGCAATGGATCCTGAACGTCTCTCCGAAGTACATGATTTGGGTTGGGCAAAAATGCCTATCGCGTTCATGTTGGAAATGGCACATAACAATGCAATCTACCATTTTGGTCAGGTGAACTACATGCAGCTTCTCCTAGGTGACAAAGAATTTCATATGCCACCAGGGTTTCTGGATTAGATTGCCAATCATTAACTGTTCGATCCCTTCCTAAACCTGTTAGAATATGGGTATGAACAATTTCAACTACCTTCAAATAGAAATTTCCGGCGCGGCTGCATGGATAACCCTGAACCGCCCGGAAATTCACAATGCCTTTGACGAAACCCTGATTGCCGAAATCACTACTGCAGTTCTTGAACTGTCAACTAAGGGTGATATTCGAGCGATCGTTTTTAAGGGAGCCGGAAAGTCTTTTTGCGCTGGTGCCGATCTCGAATATATGGGACGTATGGCCCAGTATTCCCGCCAGCAGAACCTGGAGGACGCATCCAAACTCCAAAAAATGTTCCAGACGATTACGGATTCTCCTAAAGTCACAATCGCTCGAGTCCATGGTGCCGCCCTTGGAGGCGGAGCAGGACTTGTGGCAGCGTGTGATATCGCTGTCTCCTCACATGATGCTACTTTCGGTTTCACGGAGGTTAGGCTCGGTCTCGCTCCAGCGGTGATTGCACCTTTCGTAGTTCGCAAACTGGGTCCGTCCGTGGCAAAGTCCCTGTTTATTACCGGCGAGAGAATTTCCGCCGACTTTGCGTTGCGAATTGGATTGATTCATCAGGTGGAGTCATTCAACCAAGATGCAGCCATCCATAAGCGTATCAAGGATATCTCTGAGACGGGTCCGCACGCTGTCGCCGCTGTTAAGCTTCTAGTCAACGCAATTACAACCCAAACTGACGACGAAATCCAGAAGGCAACAGTCTCATGTATCGCCGACTTGCGTGTCAGTGAAGAGGGCCAAGAGGGTATTTCTGCGTTTCTAAACAAGCGTAAACCTAACTGGGTTCCAAACGAATAACTTACCACTGTTATGCTGCGATCTGAACGAGTAACACTACGACCGATGACCGAAGAGGACTTGCCAGCCTATCTTCGGTTCATCAACGATTGCGAGATTCATTTTCTTGGCTCCGACGGTCCCCCAGTTCCTACTTCTCTCCCGTCACTTCTGCAAAGGTTCAAGGAGCACAACACCTCCACGAGTCCATGGTTTGCCATGGAAGTAGAGGGCGAGTTTATCGGCCAATGCCTGCTCTATTCTGTCGACCACTATAACGGAACTTGTGCCATCGGTCTCACAATAGGGAACCGAGATTATTGGGGTAAGGGAATCGGATCCGAGGTCGTGGTACTATTGTGCGATTATGCCTTCCGAATACTCAACATCCGCAAAGTCTGGCTCCAAACCACCGGTAACAACCACCGCGGTATTCGATGCTACGAGAAGTGCGGATTTGCGACTGAAGGCAAACAAATTGCTCAGGTTTGGATGGGTGAAAGTTATGAAGATCTCATAACGATGGGACTTCTCAAATCCAACTGGCACGCCTCAACCCAACAAAATCGGCTCATAAGATAATAATCCTCAACCTGCTTCTCCGTCCTCCATTATTGAAACTTCCCTACACAGATTTACGTAATTGACTTAAAATACTTTAGCGTGTTATACTCATATATCTTAAGATTTAGTTTGAGTTTGGAGGCAATCAACATGGAATTGAACAAACTAACAGAAAAGTCACAGGAAGCACTTCAAGGGGCACAATCTCAGGCGGTTCGGCATGGTCATGTCGAAATTGATGGCGAACATCTCTTATTGGCGCTCGTCGATCAGCAGGACGGTATATTTCCACGCCTCCTACAGAAACTCAATATCCAACCCGACGTATTGCGAAAACGGCTCGACTTTGAACTGGATAGAATGCCGAAAGTCAGCGGGGCGGGATCAAACCCTGGTGTGTCTAGAAGACTAACTCAGATCCTAACGAAAGCCGGAGAGGAAGCGGAGAGACTGACTGATGAATTCATCAGTGTAGAACACCTCGCTCTCGCCCTGATCGACGAAGGTAAAAAATCCCCTTCTGGGCGCATACTAAGTGAAGTTGGATTGACCCGTGAAGCTTTTCTAAAGATTTTGACTGAAGTCCGCGGAAACCAGAGAGTTACAAGCCCAACCCCTGAGGCCACCTACGAGGCACTGGAACGCTTTGGGCGAAACCTGGTGGAAGAAGCGCGCAAAGGCAAGCTCGATCCCGTCATTGGGAGAGATACAGAGATCCGTCGTGTGCTCAGAATACTACTGCGCAAAACAAAGAATAATCCCGTTCTCATCGGCGAACCTGGTGTAGGTAAGACCGCAATTGTCGAAGGGTTGGCACAACGAATTGTGCGTGGGGATGTGCCGGAGGGTCTCAAGGACAAGACAATTTTCGCATTGGATCTCGGCGCACTGATCGCGGGAGCAAAATACCGTGGTGAATTCGAAGAGAGGCTCAAAGCTGTTTTAAACGAGGTCACACAATCCGACGGGCGAATCATTCTATTCATCGACGAACTCCACACCATTGTTGGTGCAGGTAAAGCAGAAGGCTCGATGGACGCCGGGAATATGCTTAAACCAATGCTCGCACGCGGCGAACTACATTGTGTCGGCGCCACTACACTGGATGAGTATAAAGCGATAGAGAAGGATGCTGCCTTAGAACGGCGGTTCCAACCCGTTGTGGTCGATCCACCGTCGGTAGAGGATACTGTCTCGATTCTGCGTGGCTTGAAGGAGCGATTCCAAGTGCATCATGGAGTTCACATTCAGGACAGTTCATTAGTTGCTGCTGCTACTCTTTCGAATCGCTATATTATGGATCGCTTTCTACCGGACAAGGCAATAGACCTCGTTGATGAAGCTTGCGCAATGATTCGATCTGAGATCGACTCTATGCCAACCGAATTGGACGAGATAACGCGGCGACAGCTACAACTTGAGATTGAAGCGCAAGCGCTAGGCAAAGAGAAAGACAAAGCCAGCAAGGATCGCCTGCAAAATCTACACAAGGAGATTGCAGACCTTAAAGAACGTGGCGACTCGATGCGTGCACAATGGCAGTCAGAGAAACAGGTCTTGAAAAAAGTGCAGGCATTACGCGAACAGCGAGAGCAGGTAATGCGGGAACTCGAAATTGCTGAACGAAACTATGACCTCACTAAAGCTGCGGAATTGCGACATGGCAAGTTGCCCGAACTAGATAGGGAGATCGCTTCCGAAGAAGCAATTGTTGCAAAAGAACATTCAGGAACTCGGCTTCTACGCGAAGAAGTCACTGAAGAAGAAATCTCCGAGATCGTAAGCAAGTGGACGGGTATTCCGGTTTCGCGTCTAGTAGAAGGTGAAAGGGAAAAACTGCTCCATTTGGAAGAGCTCTTGCACAAACGCGTTATCGGACAGAATGAAGCGGTGGAATTGGTTGCAGACGCAGTTATTCGCGCGCGCGCCGGTATTAAGGACCCAAAACGTCCGATTGGATCGTTTATATTTCTTGGACCTACAGGTGTCGGAAAAACCGAGTTGGCTAAAGCTTTGGCAGAAGCACTGTTCGACTCTGAAGATAACATCGTCCGAATTGACATGTCTGAACTACAGGAGAAGCACTCGGTTTCTCGATTGATCGGCGCCCCACCAGGGTATATCGGTTATGAG
>CAISOI010000330.1 GCA_903886985.1 uncultured Chthonomonas sp. | reverse complement strand
ATCTAACCTGATTAGGCTGGGTAAATCGATTGGATAGAGTATACAGGGTGAGTTCAGACACTGTCAATCAAAATCGGATCAATCCGTACCTTTCCGCCAAATGGTATCTGTTTTGGTTAGCAATTCTAACCGGCCTAGTGGTGGGGCCCCACGCAGTACAATCGCAGGCAACGGATAAAGCCTCGCTTCCTCTGGCATACATTCAGAAGATTACTATGCCCTTCATCACTATTTCAGTACCCGCCATTCCGCCGGCACCACCAGCCAAAAAACATACAACAGTGCAGAGTGTAGCCAGAGAGAGTTTAGATCTCGCGAACTTACAACAGAAACTCGCTAAATCTCTAGACGCACGACTGCGGTCTAATATAGCGGTGGTTTATCATATAGACGTCGACAACGGGGCGTCATTTATCACACCGAAGGAGATGGACGCTGTCTTGAAAACCGACCTAGACAGATTTGGGATGGTTAATGGATTTGAGAGGAAGATGTGGGGGCGTGTTTCCACGCAAGTCTTACGAGCCGGAAAGTCATCCCAATTGCTGTACGCCACAGGTGTGGCTACGGCGAGCAAGCGCTGGATCGGAAAAGGATATAGCCTGACTGATGCGCAATTAGTTGATTCTCTTGCCAGCACTATCTCAACCAGATTGATTGCCTGTCTCCGAAAGGGCACTTCCAGCATTACTGCTACAGAGGCTAAATTTGCAATAGTGCCTACATTTATGCCTGAATTGGTTGAAATGGTGGTTGGCAAAATGGGCGACACCTCAAAGCTCCAAGTGAATGTACCATCGTTATACCGTCAGGCAGACATTCTCTTTCAGCCGGAAGTTGGACCATTATCCATAGTAGTGAGGGAACCTAACAGAATATCAATAAGCAACCAAAATCATCCTTTACCCGTCCTTAAATACAAAGAGATGATCCAACTTAATGCGCTCCACGCTGAGTGCGAGAGACTTGGTGTAGACTTTCTATTCGTTACAAAT
Organism: uncultured Chthonomonas sp.; assembly: GCA_903886985.1. GTDB lineage: Bacteria > Armatimonadota > Chthonomonadetes > Chthonomonadales > CAJBBX01 > CAISOI01. The sequence continues at coordinate 4,385 of CAISOI010000330.1, read as the reverse complement.
GTTGAGTCCGTTGATGGAGAGAAAGAACTGGGTGTTGGAGAAGAATCGCTTTTGATTAAGACAATCAGGGTCGATACAACTGTAGATGGACTGCTATATTCCCTAAAAGACAACAGGATTATTTGGCGAGATATCGCCGAAGGCGGAACTGTTGCGCGAATGGAAACAATTCGCGGAAAGCCGCGTATCCGAACCGATGAGCAGTGCATAGTTGATTCTGTAAGGACAGCTTTTGCACATCTAAGATCACAGTTTGACGATTACCTGAAGGTGACTGACCGTTAGTAGCTAGAACCAAAGAATTCCAATGGAGGATTTTTAATGAAAAAGTGGCGCTATCACTCGCTGTTGTTACGCGATCTATCTGTGGCGGAATCGAAACTAAATGTGGAAGGTGATCGGGGCTGGGAATTGGTATCTGTTTGTATGACAGATTCCAATTCCGCGCGATTTTTTTTCAAACAACCAGCAGACCAAATGGATACAGTTGAGCCCGAAGAACACTATGAAGGCGGATATCAGCAACCGGGCTCATTCGGCAGATAACCGCGCAATCCAACCTATTGTCCCCCGGTCGCAAGATGCATGATCTTCTCTTGGGTCGCTTCGGCTCGCGAAAGCTCGCCTGTTATACGACCTTCATGCATCACCATTATTCGATCACTCATGCCGAGGACCTCGGGTAGCTCGGAAGAGATCATGATAATTGCTGCGCCCGTTTTTGCCAATTCGTTCATGAGTTGATAAATTTCGGTTTTAGCACCAACATCGATCCCGCGCGTCGGTTCATCAAATATTAACACCTTGCTGTCGGTGAAAAGCCATTTGGCAAGAACAACTTTCTGCTGGTTACCGCCAGATAGATTCTGTACCGTCTGTTCAATTGTAGGAGTCTTTACTCGCAGTTCTCCAACAAATTTGTTGGAGACTTCTTTTTCCTTGGCGCTCATGATGAAGTTGAACTTCGAAAGGGCATCAAGATTAGCGAGACTGATGTTCTCTCTCACTGCCATGCCTAGAACCAACCCTTGTTGCTTGCGATCTTCGGTAACAAGCCCGATGCCTAACTTGATGGCGTCCTGGGGTGACTTAATCTTTACGGGTTTGCCAAAGAGCAGTATCTCGCCTGAGTCAAACGGATCGGCTCCAAAAATTACGCGGGCCAGTTCTGTACGACCAGCGCCTACAAGTCCTGCAATACCAAGTACCTCGCCTTTTTTCACCGAAATGCTTACATTCTTCAGTGCGCCCTTCCGGGAAATGTTCTTAACTTCCAAAGCAACATCGCCGATGTCTGCTGCCACTTTAGGAATCATTTGAGTAAGCTCACGACCGACCATCAGTTTGATAATGCCTTCACGGGTTAGTGATCCAATATTTTCCGTTGCGATCCACTTTCCGTCTCTCATAATCGTTACGCGGTCGCAGACTTCGAATATCTCTTCCATGCGGTGGGAGATATAAACGATGGCGACACCTTCAGATTTTAACTGTCGCATAAGTGCGAACAAAGCGACCAACTCGTGATCCGTAAGAGTCGCAGAAGGTTCATCCATGACAATGATCTTGCTTTTGCGGGATGTGGCCTTGCCAATTTCAACCATCTGTTGCTGCGCAACGGAGAGGCGATTCACGGGCGTCTTGACGTCAATCTTGACACCGAGTTTGTCAATTATCTGCTGGGCATCCTTGTACATCGTGTTGAAATCGACAAACCCTGGAATAGCCGCCCGCGGTTCGCGCCCCAGATAGATGTTTTCAGCGACGTTCAAGTAAGGCACAAGATTGAATTCTTGGTAGATGATGGACACACCGAGGTCCATCGCTTTCTGCGGAGAATCAATGAGAACCGTCTGTCCATCAATCAGAATATCGCCGGAGTCTTTGGGCTGGGCTCCCGCGAGAATCTTCATGAGAGTCGATTTGCCTGCGCCGTTTTCCCCAAGCAGAGCGTGGATTTCTCCAGGTGCTACTTGAAGACTTACACCCTCTAAAGCCTTGACACCGGGATAAGTTTTGACTATGTTGCGCATCTCAAGTGCTAGAGGCGGGCTGGCTAATGCGGTACCGGACACGGCATATTCTCCTAATGTAGCTTCTGAGGACTATTCCTAATGTTGATCATTTTAACAGAGCCAATCAAAGACGTCAACGATAGTATGAAATGATTTGAAATCTAACGAAATTGCCCCTGAAAATTTCAGGGGCAATCGAGTTTACAGTAGTATGCAAGTTACATAATCTGCATTGGCATTAAAATGCAGAGGAACTCACCCATAGTAGAATCCGCATCTTCTGACCGAACTGGTCGGACGATGCCGGGTTTCAGAGAATCAGTCAATTCAAAGATGATGCCTTCCTCGAGAATAGTCCCAAGCACATCCAACATGTATTTGGCGTTAAATGCAATTTCGACGTCTTCACCTTCTCGAATGAAATCGACCTCTTCATAAGCCGCACCTTCCATGCTTGATTCAGCTGTGATTGTCAATTTATCTTCGTTTGATCTTAGTATAATTCGGTGTGCATTATTTCTGGCGACGATAGCAGCTCGGCGAACAGCCTTCTGGAATGGTGCCGTTTGAAGCGTGATCTTTCGCGTGTAACCGGTGGGGATGACGCGGTGATAGTTCGGATAGGTACCTTGAATCAAGTTTGAGATAAGCGTTATGCTGCTGTTGTGTTCCGAAGCAGGTGTTTCAAACAGAATCTGATTATCGGAGATTCGAACGACAACATCGCCCGGAGCATCAACTAGAATTCGCTGAAGCTCGTTCATTGCTCGGGATGGAACGATTACTTGTTTTGCTCCGATGCCGTCGGAAACGTCCGCAGAGCGTACCGCAAGTCGGTGAGTATCTGTCGCAACACACGTTAGCTTCACGCCATCAAAGACAAAAAAGATACCAGTCAAGATAGCCCGGGCTTCGTCTGGGGAGACTGCAAAAATCGTCTGTCGGATCATGTCCCGCAGTATCCGTTGACCTATCTTAAAGGTAGTATCATCGGGAACTTCGGGTTTCTTTGGATATTCGATTGCTGGAAGCCCTAAAATCTTATAGTCAGATTTATCGCAATGAACCCTAACAGCATGACTTCGATCCACCGACAGGGCAACACTGCTCTCAGGAAGGGTTCCAAGCAATTCTGTAATAAGTTTGGCGGGAGCAGTGAGTGTTCCCGGTTCTTCAATTGTGGCTGGGATCGAAAGGGCGATTGTTAGCTCAGAATCTGAAGCCATTAAGTAGAGGCTGTTCTCCGTGCTTTTTATCAAAATATGGTTAAGGATAGGCAGAGATGTTCGGCCAGAGACTGCATGACCAACTGTGCCCACTCCTTCGAAAAGGTCTTTTCTTGAAACGACTGCTTTTAAACTCGATTGGGTATCAACAAGGGTTGTTTCCATCTTGGTCTCCGATATGAAGTGATCTACTTACAAGACGGTAAGATTGGCGGAAAAGTGTTGCGTCGCGAAAACTATTTCGGATCATTTATTTCCAAGGTTGGGGCAGGACGTTTTAGCGGGACAATCCAAATGTTTCTGAATTTTACGGGTGCGCCGTGGTCCTGTAGCATGATCTGCCCCGACGTTATGAACGGAATTACGTCGGAATTGGAGCTTGTAGCTCGAATAACCTCAATATTGTTGTGGACTTTGACACCATTCCAAACAAGAGTGACGCGAGGGTGTTCTAATAGAACTTTTTGATTGTCAAAAGCCGGACCAAAGAACGTGATGTCGTATGATTGCCATTCACCGGGTTTACGACAAACATTCTTGTCCGGGTCCTTTTGGCGATAAATGGATCCACATCCTCCACCATGGTAGGTGGGATTATTATTGGAATCCAGTATCTGGATTTCATAGATGTTATACAACTTGACGCCACTGTTCGATTTGTTTTGGCCAGTCGCCGTTGGCATGTCTGCCAATGCGAATTCGAGATGTAGTCGGAAGTTTTCGAATTTGGAGTGCGTGAATAGATTTCCAGTTTTTGGCGTTACAACCATTGCACCATCTTCTATTTTCCACTGTGCTTGCTTTGTCGGGCTATGCTCCCAGGCGGACTCTTCTTTTCCGTCAAATAGTACAATTGCATTTTTCGGCGGCTTCTGACCAACATCCTTATCCTCGATCGCGAACGCACATGTTGGGGATATGCTGCAAGATAGAAGGGCAAAGATCAGAAATAGATTACCTTTTGTAAGTGTGCTAGAAAAATAGGTCATTAGTGTCGCCATTCAAAACCGACGGTAGTTGTGAAATCTGGGCCGATGTTTCCTAAAGTAGGTATGGTGTACGCGTGGTAGTCGCCGTTTTCACTAAATGCAGCCGTGAGAATCAGTCTTTCGTTTACCCGCCGCTTGTAGCCAAATGTTGCCGT
>CAISOI010000329.1 GCA_903886985.1 uncultured Chthonomonas sp. | reverse complement strand
CCAGGGACTTGCGGGCGAGGTTACGTGCCGAAATTTTTGAAAAATTTTTGATTGATCTTCAGAAATTGTATGATGCTGTGGACGGCAGCACCGAACAAAAGAATGCGGCAGTCCGTGATATGTTTGAGATGGAAGTAACGGATAATTTTGAACGATACAATGCCACGAGTATTAGTAGATTATGGATCGACATTCGTTCTATGCGAGAGTGCATGCCAATCAATGAAATTGAGGAAACATTAGAGGGGCAGGGAGACATTAAAGTTCCTTTCGATCTCCTTCCAAAGGAATCCAGAGAACATTACCTGAAGGCCTACGAGGAATTCATTAATAATACCAAAGTGTCCAGAGAAAATGCCTTCAACCCAGAAACACTCTATGCGACCACAAGTACACTGTTCGGGTTGCCATATATCAAGATATTCAACTATAACAGCGTCGGACAAACTGTTTTGGGAGCGAGCCCAAATCGCATTAGACATTATTGGGAGCGACTACGAAATTCTTGGATCATGGACTGTGATACATCAGTTTCCCCTTTAGAGAAACGCCCCTTTGAAGCTGTTGGGGCTGCCAACCAGATAGGTAATACAGGCGACACAACTCAACCGAATCCCTATAGTGACGACCCAGAGTGGATTAGAACCCTCAGTCACCGCCTCGATGAACTGTGTTCGAAAACACATCTTAACATTGTATTTCGTTTGCCTAATGAAGAAAACAAAAACCTCATTCATACAATTGAAGGATTGACCCTTAGAGACTATTTGGACTTGAACTGGAACTATCGGATCATGAACAAATGGTTCGGAAACCTGCTCATTTTCAGCACCAGAAATTGGCCGTTTGAAGATGGACCAGTTCCGCACAACTTAATACAGCAATTGGAAAAGTCTTCAAAGCACAACGAATACCTTCCGTTTGATCTACTTGCCTGGATATCGGACACCCTGACAACTAAGCAAATACTGCGAATGAAGTCGGCGATACCCGCAAACAAAGCAATGGCTAATTGTAGAGGTCAGCTCGCGCTATTTCATTCCCGCCCGCAACTAATGCAACAAGCAGCCTCTCCGGCAGGTTTACCGTTAACTATAGGTATTGCCAGAGATATAAGAAGATTTTTCCCTTCGACGATCCGAAAAGTTCTGGTCACCGGGTCTGCGGCAACCTACAAAGTGATAACTCAACCGCAGCCAAAGGGCACCGAGCCGAGAAGAAGGCTCGAATTTCGATTAGAGGATGCTGCGGGGAAAACCATTTGGTCCAACTGGTTTGTAGATAAGCCATTTCCGTAAGGTTCTTACCGTATCATTATGTCGCATGCGGCTGGACAATTGGCTATAACGTCGCAACCCGATTGAAAACGTCGAAGGTGTAAATCCTCAATCAACCAGCATGAAACTCACTTGAAGGCATGTTTGGCGAGAGGGTTCACGTAGACGAAACAAACATTACTATTAAACAGGTATCTGGCAAGTGCAAAATTCGCACTTACCAGTTCCCGTTAACCTATGTGTTTACAATCGACCTGATTCTAAGTACTAACTAATTTAGTATCTAACTTGCTTCCGACGCATGTTTCCGAAGAAGAAACCACCACCGATGAGGGAACCAGCAAGCAGCATGGTCACACCCGGTTCCGGTACACCCTGGCTCGAGGTAACCGGCAGAATTCCATTAAAGAGGAAGTCATTGCTTGATCCACGTCCAGACAGGCTTCCTGCTATCATGGTTCCATCGATGCTTCCGCTGGAAAAGTTGACTGCAGCAAGGGGCGCCAGAACCGAACCTTGTATTCCTACACCCGAGAACGTCAACGATGTTGCCTGATAAAAGTTGAAGATAACCTTCTGTTTGTCGGTGCCCTTTATGTTGAAGCCCATATTGCTTATCTTGTCGGAAGTACCGTCAACATTTATCAAAACGGTTGCTCCGGATGGGGCATTGATCGTTAGATTAGAGGCCTTGCTTAGATCAGATCCACGAATATTAAAGACGTCCAGACTTTTGCTGGACCCTGACAGTGTCAATCCATTCTCGCCACCAGATGAGGTACCGTTTGCGTCCAGAGTGCTAAAGTAGTTTGACATTACCTTCAGATCACTCGCTACGGCTTTGAAATCGAATGGCATGATCGTGGTGCCATAAGTTACTTCCCCACCGACGGAGGTATTCGGATTGGAGTACTTTCCTCCAACATTAATGT
>CAISOI010000328.1 GCA_903886985.1 uncultured Chthonomonas sp. | reverse complement strand
TCGGTCACAAGCTTGGTGAGTTCGCCTTGACACGTTCATTCCGTGGTCATGCTGGACAACAGATCGAGCGCCGAACGAACATGCGGTAGGGAGAAAAAATATGGGTAAAGATAAGACCCTGCCCAAGTTCGATATGAACCAAGCAGGAGCCACAGCTAAATATCTGCGAATCCCGCCGCGCAAAGCGCGACTGGTATTGGATGCAGTTCGCGGTAAATATGTCTCAGATGCGGTTGCACTTTTGAAATTCGTTCCGAACTTTGCTGCTGAAGCAATCACAGACGTAATTCAATCTGCAGTCGCAAATGCAGAAAACAGCCGACCTAAGGATCCTTCCACCGGCAAACAGGGTGATCCTCTGATCGTCGAGAATCTAAAGCTGGTTCGCGCCTTTGTTGATGAAGGTCCACGAATTAAGCGCCTTCAACCACGTGCTCAGGGTCGCGCATATAGAATTCTGAAACGTATGTGCCACATCACTGTTATCGTAGAAGAAGTTGCACCTAAGCCTCGACCAGTGAAAGCACCAAAGGCAAAGCGAGCAGCGGCAGCTGGAAGAACAGTTGTTTCAACACCGGCAAAGGTGGCGCCGAACGTTGAAGAGACGAAGGTTGTTGCAGTTGAAGCAACAGCCCCAGTTGAGAACACCATTGAAGAGACTACTCCAGTCGTTGCTGAGGCAACAACCGTGACTGAAGCGACCACGGCGGCAGCGCCGGCGACGGAATAGGGAGGATATTTTGGGACAGAAAATCCATCCAATTGGTTTCCGAATTGGGGTCATTAGAGATCCAGACAGCAAGTGGTACCTCGACAAAGGTTATGCTGACGGAGTCTATGAAGACTACAAAATTCGTGCCTGGGTGAAAAGCAAGTTAGGCAACGCCGCAATCTCCCGAGTGGAGATTGAGCGTCCAGGTGGCACCGTTCGAGTAACACTGTTTACCGCAAAGCCGGGCATCATTATCGGGCGTGGCGGTAAGGGTGTAGACGAAGTTCGTGTGCAGCTCGAGCAGTTAACGAAGAAGAAAGTACATGTCAATGTGACGGAAATCCGACACCCTGACATTGATGCCCAACTCGTTGCTGAGTCAATCGCACAGCAGATTGAAAAACGAATTGCTTACAAACGTGCTATGCGTCAATCGATTATCCGCGCAATGAAACTTGGCATCAAGGGTATTCGCATAATGTGTTCCGGCCGTTTGGCAGGTGCTGAAATGGCACGTAAAGAGCACACACGTGAAGGCAAGATCCCTCTCCATACTCTTCGTGCTGATATCGACTATGGGTTTGCAGAATCTGCAACGACCTATGGCAACATCGGTATCAAAGTATGGATCTACAAAGGCGACGTTTTGCCTGGTCAGTCTCGTTTAACCGAAGACCAGATCGTTCCTCGCCGGGAATCCATGCGTGCAGATCGTGGCGCAAGAGATGATCGTGGTGGCCGTGGCGGTCGCGGCGGTGCTGGTGGCGGTCGTGGCGGTGCTGGTGGTCGCGGCGGCGAAGGCGGAGCTGGTGGCCGTGGCGGAGCCGGCGGTGGACGTGGCGGTGCTGGTGGTCGTGGCGGTCAGCAGGGTAGCCGAGGCGGACGTGGTGGAGCTGGTGGCGGTCGTCCCGCATCCGGTGGAGGTGAAGCCTAATGTTAATGCCGAGAAGAGTTAAATACCGACGACAACACCGTGGCAATCGCCGCGGGAAGGCATTGTCGGGTAACAAAGTAAATTTCGGTGAGTACGGTTTGCAGGCTCTTGAGCACTGCTGGATGACCGCGAACCAAATTGAAGCCGCTCGTATTGCTATGACTCGTCATATCAAGCGTGGTGGAAAAATTTGGATACGTGTCTTCCCAGACAAACCATTCACTAAGAAGCCAGCGGAAACGCGCATGGGTTCTGGTAAAGGTGCACCAGAGGGTTGGGTTGCCGTAGTTAAACCAGGTCGTATGCTTTTTGAAATGCGTGGCGTTTCGGAAGAGTTGGCAAAAGAAGCAATGCGTCTTGCAGGGCACAAGTTGCCGATCGATGTTCGATTTGTTGTGCGAGGCAAAGACATGGACGTGACGCCGGACTCTGATTCAGACGTTTCGGATGTCACTGAGGAAGTAGTAGACCCATCTGCGCCGACAGTAGTAGTTGAAACTGGCGAGTCTGATGAGTCCAATGAAGAAGTTGTCGCAGCAGGTGAAGTTACCGTAAGCGATGAGGCGGAGACGGAAAATGGCTGATAAGAGAAGAAAGCAGATAATTGAAGATCTGCGCGGATTGAGTGATCAGGATCTGTTGGAAGCGCTCCACACTGAGCGACGAAAGCTATATGATCTGCGAACTCAAAACATCATGAGACAATTAGATAATACCGCCGCCTTGCCGCAAACGCGCAAGCAGATAGCACGGATTTTAACTCTCCAAAAAGAGCGTGCACTTGCGGCTTCAAGAACGGGCGGAGGGTAGATAGAATATGTCTGATACCACTGAAGTAGAGGTTGTGGACGCAGTTGAGAGTACAGAAACAGTGGAAGCGGAAGCTCCTGTTGCGACCGCAGCTCCTATAACTGCAAAAGCAACTGTTGATACTGCCGAAGCACTGGTTCGGGGCCGACGTAAAGTTCGACTCGGAAGAGTTGTTAGCAATAAGATGGAACAGACCGTTGTGGTAGCGACTGAGCAGATCATTCGCCACCCACTTTACGGTAAGACCATGCGACGAACCAAGAAATTCAAAGCGCATGATGTCGACAATAGCTGCGGTGTCGGTGATACCGTCGAGATTATGGAAACCCGCCCTATCTCCAAAGATAAGCGATGGCGAGTTGTCCGAATTGTTGAAAGAGCGAAGTAATTGTTCGTAATCCGTTTTGCGTAGTGCGTACGGTGTGATCGTTAGCCTACCTTGTATGAGGCGGTATTGTGGTCAGCCATATTTTCACTGTGACGCATTGCGATTTGCGTATTACGTGTTTAGGAGTATCAAATGATTCAACCATATACCCGTCTCCGATCCGCTGACAATAGCGGTGCCAGAGAAATCATGTGTATTCGTGT
>CAISOI010000327.1 GCA_903886985.1 uncultured Chthonomonas sp. | reverse complement strand
TGCCAAGCAAAGTGGCACAGTTGAATACATCGATACCACCACCAACGGCTCATTGATGACACCTGAACGTCTTGGACCGGTACTTGAAGCGGGTTTGGACAAGATCAACATCTCCGTGGATGGTATGAATCCTGATCAATACAAAAAATTCACCGGTTTTGATTTTGATTTCAAACAATTCGTCGAGCATGTCAAATGGCTGGATGCCAACAAAGGCACCTGCGAAGTTGTAATCAAGATTCCAGGTGACCTTATTAATGAAGCTCAACGTCAAGAATTTCTAGATACATTCGGTGACTATTGTGACCGGATCTTCATCGAAAATTTCGCACCATGCTGGCCAGAGTTTGACGTTGAGGCGCACACCGGCATAAAGATAACGCAAGGCATTTACCAGCAACCCATTAAACCAACTGATACCTGTCCCTATATTTTTTACTCAATGTCGGTCAATGCAGATGGCTTGGTTAGCTCCTGCTTTCTCGATTGGGGTCGCAAGCTGTTGATTGGTGATGTTGCGAAGCAAAGCGTCAAGGAAGTCTGGCACTCAAAGCAAATGAACGCCTTGCGCCAACAGCATCTTGAAGGACGCCGAATGGAAAACCCAGTTTGTAGTCAGTGCGGCCAACTTTCACATTGCCTACCGGATAACATCGATGCGTTCCGATCTGAGTTGCTCCCCCACTTTCTGCAATATGCAGGCAATCAACTGGGCGCAATTCCTGGCACTAATGCGAAACGCGTGATTCCAGTCTCATTGGCATGATTACGGTTCTCCACATTACACCTCATTTGGGTGGGGGTGTTGGCAAAGCTTTGTCGGGACTGATTTCGCAGTCGATATTGTCAAATTCTTCTGTACGCCATGTGGTTGCCTGTCTTGAGAAGCCGGTGAAAGACCAGTTTATTGAAAAAATCCGGCGTTGTGGTGGTGAAGTCATTATTGGACCAAGCCAATCGGAACTCGATGAACTGATTTCAACTGTGGATATTGTTCAACTTGAATGGTGGAATCATCCCGCAACGATTGAATGTCTCTGCCGTCTCGCACTTCAGCCAATTAGGTTGGTGGTTTGGTGCCATGTATCGGGTCTTCACAATCCCATCATTCCCAGCAAACTGATGGAAGTTTCACATCGTTTTCTATTCACATCACCATGCTCGTTCGAAGCAAAAGAAGTCGCTGACATAGTAGAGCGACTGCAGGGCAGGCTGGCTGTTGTGTCAAGTGGTGGTGGGTTCGAGGAATTGCCAAAGATTGGAAGTAACGAACATGCAAATCTTTCAGTGGGGTATTTTGGAAGTCTAAATTTCGCGAAATTGCATCCCGAATATGTTGATTTTCTATCAGCTGTAAATCTTCCGGATTTTAAAGTTAGACTGATCGGTGATCTTTTGAATAGAGAAACATTTGAGAAACAGTGTAGCGACGCCGGTCGAATCGGGATGCTCGATTTTAGAGGTTACACAACCGAGGTGGTTAGCGAATTAAGTACGATCAATGTACTGGCTTACCTCCTGAATCCTCGTCATTATGGGACCGCTGAGAACGCTTTACTTGAAGCCATGGCGATGGGTATCGTCCCCGTCGTCTTGGATAACTCAGCGGAACGAAATATAGTCGAACATCTCCGCACAGGAATAATAGTGCGCTCGTCAACTGAATTTGCTGATGCGATTGAGTGGCTGGCACATAACCCTCTAGAGCGCTCAGCCATAGGAATGCGCGCTGCAATAACCATCAGGGATAGATTTTCACTTGATAACATGAATACGTTGTTTTGTAAGTACTATGAGGAAGTAAATGCCGAAAATAAGAAAGCAATAGAATTCTCTAATATATTTGGAACCTCGCCAGCCGAATGGTTCATTTCCTGTCAGGGTGAGCCAGAAATATTTAAGATAGATGGAACTATTCAACTCAAGTCCGGCAGTCCGCCATCCTTTGATTTGTATGAAAAGACCAAAGGAAGCGTCTTTCACTTTTCAAAATATTACCCATCTGATATTTTGCTAAAAAAGTGGTCTGTAAATCTTGACTCTTTAGAAAATATGTATTCCAAATCAAAGGGGAACAAAAATGACTAACATGGCAAGAGTCATAGATCGGACTAACCATGAGCAGCCGCGAACAAATCTTGAAGATGTAATTCCATTAAGGACGCCTTTTGTTGTCATGGTGGACCCCTCTAGCGCTTGCAATTTAAAGTGTCTTTTTTGTCCAACCGGGGACAGACAAAAAATAAGAGAAACTGGACGATTTCAAGGATATATGCGGTTTGAAACATACAAGAAAATCATTGATGATTTTGAAGACTTCGAAGATCCGGTAAAAACTTTGAGACTATATAAAGAAGGCGATCCGCTAGTAAATCCATACTTCCCCGAGTTT
>CAISOI010000326.1 GCA_903886985.1 uncultured Chthonomonas sp. | reverse complement strand
TTCTTTGACGATTTTGGAACCATGTGGGTTCTCAAAGACCACAAACAAAAAAGGAGCGGCGCTTATCGCGCCGCTCCTTAGCATTATGTGAATGCCGTTGCTAACTACACTGCGCTGTCTGCTTCATAAATGTCGTCCGCGGCGGATTGGACTTTTTCTCGAACGCCGTCTACACCGGTCTGAATTTTTGCTACTGCACTGTCTTTCAATTTTCCAGCTTTCTCTACTGCTTGATCTTTTAGTTCCACTGCCTTGTCTTTGAGTTCATCTGCCTTTGTGGCAAGTTGGGCGCGCGTCTCTACTCCGGAGGTCGGCGCATAAAGAATCGCTACCGTCGCTCCAACGGCTGCGCCCAGTAAAAAGACCATCAACGATGATGCTATTGAACCTGATTCTTGTCTGTCTGCCATGAAAGTCCTCCGAAAACTGAAATTTCGCTCTTATTGTACCAAAACTCGTGAAATACTGCCGGAAATATATATTTAGTTAGGCAAATGTTTAGAATTTGATCGAGAATGGGTCCGAATCCGTTGCTGTCTTTGAGCCTGCCATAACAACGCTACCATCGGGATCAATTCTAACGGAAGTAGGAACAAAAGCCGCTGTAAGACTGAACTTTGTAACTGTTCCTTTTACTAAGACTGTGCCCCGGGTGGTATTTGTTCCATCACTAAGCTCCACAACCATTGGTAAACGGTAGGGTTTGCCCTCTTGAATGATTTCGCCCGAAATAGTCGTTTCCCGCCCTACATTTGACTTCGTTACGTTGGTCAATTTCAAAACGGGAACCCCAGATCGCTCTGTCCACTGTTCGAAGAACCAGGCAAAACTATCCCCAGTAACCTTCTTGACTGCGGCCTCGAACTCTTCCCAGCTTCCCGGTTCGCCAGAAACATGGTCTTCACGAAATGTCTTCATGCACTTCGTCATGGTAACTGTTCCAATGACATCTTCAAGCATTCCGAGCACCAGTGCACCTTTGCCGTAACCGACATTGTTATCGACCGGACTCTCTGTGTCAAACGCCATTACGATAGGGACTGAATACCCAGCAATTTGTGATCGACCATAAGTAGGAGATCGATGCATGTTTCGAAGTACCGGCAGCAATTTTCCAGATTTTGTTCGATTTGCAAAGCTATCCGAATAATTTGCGAACGACTCGTTCCAGAGGGAACGGGTGTATGGGTTGGGAACTATCCCGCCCCACCAAGTGTGTGACAATTCGTGCGTCACCGCACCATATCGCCTGCCTGAAAACGTGGCAAATGAATATGCCTCAAGTGCGCCATTAAAGCTGCCCAGCGTCTGCACTAGCTCATAGTGGTTGTAAGGAAACGGTCCATAATTCTTCTCAAAAATTGCCATACTCGAAGCACACTCATTGATTGCGCTCTCAGCGTCGGCGGCATTCTCTTTAAGTTGGTATGTGGAGATCTTGCGCCCGTTCACCACTTTTGAGGTTATGATGTAAGGTCCAGCGTCCAGAGAGAAATATGATGTCGAAATCTCATTTCTAAATTTGAAAACGGTGGTTGTTCCTTTTTCGGTCCTCTCGATAAGATTCCCTTGTCCGGCCGCAGTCCATCCTTTCGGAACGGTTACGGTCACACCCAATTTTGAAGGAAGTCGCCCTATGTGCGGGTACCAGTAGGCGTTCATTACCGCTTCAGACTCTTTGATGTAGTTATCCATGGAGGCATCTTTGAAACTCCCGTGGTAGGACAATTGCAAAGTGAAGTTCTTCTCCGTTGGCGGTGAAAACTCGATGAAGCCCGGAA
>CAISOI010000325.1 GCA_903886985.1 uncultured Chthonomonas sp. | reverse complement strand
ACCTTTCGGGTATACAGCAGTTCAGATATTATTGGGGTCGAATTGGCTGGGGCCATGAAAAACGTGATCGCAATAGGTGCAGGAGTATGTGAAGGAATTGGATTTGGCGATAACAGTAAGGCGGCATTGCTCACTCGAGGACTCGCGGAAATCACTCGACTAGGCGTAGTGCTCGGGGCAAGTCCGGCTACGTTTTTGGGCCTTGCAGGCGTTGGAGACCTCATTGCCACTTGCAATAGCAAACTCTCTCGCAATTTCCGAGTTGGATTGGGTTTAGGCGAAATGAAACCGTTAGACGAAGTCCTTGCAGATATTGGACAGGTAGCAGAAGGTGTTCCAACAACGAAGGCCATCTACAATCTGGCGACTCGAATAGGAGTCGAAATGCCCATATGTGAAGCACTACACAATGCAATCTTCGACGGAGCAGATATTAAGCAGACAGTTGCCAGATTGATGCAGCGACCGGCTCGGAAAGAAGATTAAACTTTTGCCTTGTGGCTCGGCAAGGGATTTTCCAACTCAATTAATTCCCGAATATCCACAGTCTTTTCCGGTTGCATTCCTTGTGCCTCTAAGGCACGACCGATAACCCCACTTCCACTGAAATAGAGCTTGACGCCTTTGTTCGCAATGAGCGACCCTGAAAGGCTTCCCAAGAACAGCAGCGCTATTTTAAGCACAAGCACACCAAAACCAACACCAATCTCTGCTACTGTTGGCCCCGCCGGTGTCACTGGGTGGAACCCAAGATTGCGATCATTGAACATCTGTAGGGCAATCCAGAGAACCTCTACAATGATTCCCAGACCGAGCGCGAACGCGCAAAATCCCATAGACTGTGCAAAAAAGTCGCGTTTATTTGAATTCATAAATGTTGATTATCTCCTGTCAGCGCTGCTGTTCAGAACTCTCAGAGCCGACTTCGGAGGATTCCGCTTTCTGTATTACGGTATCTGTAACACCTTCGTCACCAGGTAGTATATTTGCATCTACATGCACCTGCTTGATCACTCTAACACTGACAATTCGATTGCCATCGGTATTTTCAACCGTAAATTGATTGCCCTCAAATTCAACTGACTCTCCGACCGTCGGCATATGCCCTAATAGCCCGAAAACAAAACCTCCAACCGTATCGGCTTCCTCAGAGGGTAACTCAGAGCCCATGCGGTCATTAAAATCATCGATGGGCATTTTGCCGTCAACAATGGAGGTCAAATTATCAACTTGAATGAGTACGTCATCCTCTTCTACATCGTATTCATCTTGAATCTCGCCGACAATTTCTTCCAAAAGATCCTCAACGGTAACCAACCCGATGGCGGTACCGTATTCGTCAAATACAAAGGCTATTTGGGTCTTCTTTGCCTTAAATTCCGCAAGTAGCTCATCGACCCGTTTGTTTTCAGGAATCATATAGGCGGGGCGCAAAAGCCCCTTCAAATTGTCGACCTTCTGCCCACTGACAACACACTTCAGAACGTCCTTAACGTGAATAATGCCAACAATATGGTCGATGTCGCCCTCATACACTGGTAGACGCGAATGGCCGGACTCTGTGACAACTCTTAATAGCTCTTCAATTCCCATTTCAACTTCAATGGCGGTAAATTCACCTCGGGGAGTCATCACTTTGCGCACAACCGTATCTGCGAATTCGAAGACGTTATGAATCATCTCCTTTTCTTCGGTCTCAATAACTCCGTGTTCTTCACTATGTTCCACCATCATTCTTATCTCAGCTTCGCTGACTACATTTGCTGAAAAAGTTGTGGTTCCGCCAAATGGTTTGACTACGGCATTGGAAAGAAAAGTGACAACGGAGACGACGGGATAAAGAAGTAACTGAAACCATCGAATGGGCCAAACTGCGATAAGCGCTAATCGCTCACTGTGGCGTATAGCAAGGCTTTTAGGAGCAATCTCACCTAAAACAAGTGTAAACATTCCCACACTGGAAATAACCCCTACAAAACCGATAAAGTCGGCATGGGACTTGATGACGGCATTCACAAAATTTGATGCAGGAATATCCTTTAGCATCCGAGAAACCGGTCCAACAAACCTGCTGGCGGCTTCACCGGCCGAGAAAAGCTGCACCATTGTTAAGCCAACCTGAAGCGTAGCTAACATGCGGGTCGGTTCACTTAGAAGTTGGGCAACTAATTTGGCAGAGCGATTGTTCTCCTCAACAAGTTGTGATATCCTGGTACGACGCACGGTCAACAGGGCAGTTTCTGCGAGAACAAAAACACTCGTCGCCACCAGGAGCAAAAAGACGATTACGATGTCCATAAACACAGAATTATGGGAGGTTGGAGCTTCATCCAGCCCCGCCGCCATTGAAGACGAACTAGCAGTAACTAACAAAACTAATCCCGCGATCAGACAGCGGACAAGGGAAACCCTCCGAGTATCTTGTGGCGATACTGGACTTTTTCGACTGTTATGAACTACTCTACGAAAGTAGCCTTTAAGTTGTTGAGGAATGTCATCCATTCCGTGAAACAGCCTCAGTTCTATGTGCATATCGGTAACCAACATCAATATAAGTGTGCTGTGCCCCATATCGGTTGTTAATGAGCATTCGGGCGGAAGGCATGAAGTAGTACACCGCTGAAGTCAGAAAGATTGCTATAACCGCACCCATTACGACCTCTTGAACACTATGCACTCCAGCCTCTACCCTGCTCTGTGCGATGATTAACGCCATCAGAATTGCAAGTATGGCGACAAAAGTATTGCCTGACGTGAAAAGAATCGTCATTGCTAGAAAGAAGCCGACCGCGCTGTGTCCGCTTACAACTCCGCCGTGCCAAATACCCGAGTTAGACCTACCGGTTATCAACTTCGACGTGATAACTGTTAATACCAGCACCAAGATACCAACTACTACAACGATTGGCAGTTCCGGTGGCTCAAATTTTGCGTTCATCTGCAACTTTTGAATGCGTTTATTATCGAGGAAGAGTAACATTCCTGCAATGACTGCATTGTCGGAAACGATGAGAACTGCACCCGCTGCAACATCTTTTGCAAGCTTTGCCAGCGGATGGTATTGCTGAGTAACCATGTCGACGACGGTTTCAATGGCCGTGTTCACTAACTCCTTGGTAATTACCAGACTTATACAGACAAGTAAAACGACCACATCTCTACTATCCATACCAACCATCAAAGCAGAAGCGAGCACTAAAATAGTCATTACAAAGTGTACTTGCATATGCTTCTGGGTT
>CAISOI010000324.1 GCA_903886985.1 uncultured Chthonomonas sp. | reverse complement strand
CCGATCTCTAAAATATGTGATGGCATCGAGGTGATGTCTTCACCTTCAAAAAGGATACGTCCTGATCGTGGTCGCACCAATCCACTAATAGTTCGAATAGTGGTACTTTTACCGGCGCCATTGGCACCAATCATAGTTACTACTTCGCCCTGATTCACGGTTAGACTGATGCCATCTAATGCCTGAATGGCACCATAAAATACGCTTACATTTTCAATTTGTAACATCTATTCCGCTTCCTCCTGTCCGAGGTACGCGGCGATGACCTTTGGATTGCTTCGAATGTCTTCAGGTGATCCTTCAGCGATAATCTGACCGTAATCCAGCACGTAAATCCGTTCACATAGTCCCATGACAACTTTCATATCGTGCTCAATCAGCATGATCGTTACATTAAATCGTGTTCTAATATCTTGTATCAGTTCTCGGAGTTCTTGTTTCTCCTGCGGGTTCATACCTGCAGCAGGCTCATCCAAGAGTAGCAATTTGGGTTGAGTAGCAAGCGCACGAGCTATTTCGAGGCGTCGTTGAAGACCATAAGCCAAGTCCCCTGCCCTGTTGGACGCAACGTGACTCAAGTTCAGTGCTGCCAAAAGGTCTAGCGATTTCTGTTCGATTTCCCTGTCGTTCTCAATCATGCTAGGCGTTCGAAAGATTGCCGCAAAAAGTCCGCTCTTAGACCGCAGATTACAAGCAATCTTAACATTTTCCAATGATGTAAGCTCTTTGAACAACCGGATGTTCTGGAATGTACGCGCCATTCCAAGTTTCGTCACTTGATATGGCTTCAACGGATTGATGCTATTGCCATCAAACACAATATTGCCTTCACTCGGGTCATAAACACCGGTCAGCAGGTTAAATGCCGTGGTCTTCCCCGCACCATTTGGACCAATTAGGCCCACCAACTCGCCTTCTTGAATATTAATATTGAGACCACTAACTGCCGCGAGCCCACCAAATCTTTTGGTTACATTTTCTACTTGAAGAAGTGATGGGCTCATGGTGCCTCACCTCCTCCAATAACAGCACGCTTACGACGTTTGAATGATGCAAAGCTGATCTCTCGATGTCCAAATATTCCCTGCGGTCGCGTTAACATCATCACAATTAGAGTAGTGGAGAAGATTACCATTCGATAATCTTGCAGGAAGCGCAGCCACTCTGGAAGTGCCGTAAGCATAATCGCAGCAAGGACTGAACCAGTAATACTTCCAGTTCCTCCAAGAACAACCATCGTAGTAATAATGATTGATGTATTCATGTCAAATACGTCAGGACTGATTCCCGTTGCAAAATGCGCATATAAGGAACCCGCCGCACCTGCAAACGCCGAACCGAGTACGAACGCAGTGACCTTAACCCGGGTGGTGTTCACCCCCATGGCATCGGCGGCAATTTCATCTTCCCGAACAGCAAGGAAGCTCAAACCACGGACGGAACCAATGAGGTTCTTACTCAGCATGATAACCAATATGGCAACACCATATACCCAGAAAATCGACATGTCATGATTGGAGACGATACTCGGAATGCCCGTTAGACCGCGAGCGGCCCCGACTGCATCCATGTTGAGAAAGATGACTCGAATGACTTCTCCAAATCCAAGGGTAACAATTGCCAGGTAGTCACCACGAAGCCGCAGAGATGGAATACCTACCACAAAACCCGCCAATGCCGCCGCTCCAGCTCCCAGAATGATTGCGATGATCACGTTGATAGTATCACCGACAGGTGTGCCGATCTTCAGAAGTGGAGTATCGGCAATTCGCGGTAAAGCGAGTAGAGACCACGACGCCCCAACATAAGCCCCGACTGCATAAAATCCAGCATGGCCGATGGAGAATTGTCCTGTAATACCGTTAATGAGGTTCAAACTTACTGCAAGGATAACGTAAATACCACATGTAACTATAACGCTGACGTAATAGTCCTTAATGTAGGCGGCACCTTTGCTTACCAGTAATAGTAATGCGAGTGAAAAAGCAAAACCTAAAAATCGTACAAATGTTCCTCGTAACAATTAAACTTTCTCCGCAACGTTTTTACCGAGGATACCGGCAGGGCGAACCAATAGTACGATGATGAGTAAACAGAACGCAATTGCATCCTTGTATGTGGAATAGGGAGATCCAGCGACATATGCTTCAGAAACACCCATAATTATTCCCCCTAGAACGGCTCCCGGAATATTCCCGGCACCGCCTAACACGGCGGCAACAAATGCCTTTAGACCAGGCTGCAAACCGAATAGAGGAGTGACTTTGACATGCGTCATCGCTGCTACCATCATTCCTCCTGCACCAGCAAGTGATGCTCCCAGTGCAAAGGTAAACGATATCACTTTATCAGTGTCAATACCCATTAGTTTTGCTGCTTCAATATCGTGGGAGATTGCGCGCATTGCTTTACCACGGCGCGTATACAGAACGATAAATCGTAGAGCTGCCATCAGAATAATGGAGACACAAAAGATGATGAATTGGCCGCTGTTAATCTGAATGCCGCCAAAATTCCAGTTAGATTCCGGTATAAGATTTCCGATAAACTTCTGATCAGATCCAAATACCAACAATCCACTATTTTCAAGGGCGAGAGAAACACCGATAGCGGTAATAAGCGCGTTTAGCCGAGAAGAGGAAAGTTTTATCCGCTTCCTCATATAAGCCATCACCGGGCGCATCAGAAACCCTAGAATTACACCAATCACAATAAACGCCAAACCGCCCTTCACTGAGAATAAAGGACCAAATTTGGAACTGATTGGTAGGGCAATAGCAAATCCCCAGAATATTGCATCAACCTCATTAAGGCCATTACGTAGCGGACGATAAGCAAATCGTTCAATCGTCATGCCAAGTACGGCGCATATTGCCATTGAGAGCAATAGGGCTACAATTGCAAGAAGAATGTTTGTGCCGCCTGCATTGGGGTTTGTGGCAAGTTCTTTGAAAGGAAGCCAAGAAGTACAAGCGTAGAAACCAACATACGCTCCAACCATATAAACGTCACCGTGCGCAAAATTGATAAGCTTAAGTACACCATAGACCATGGTGTACCCAAGCGCAATTAGAGCGTAAAGGCTCCCGAGTTGTATTCCATAAATTAGCTGCTGTACGAGAGCCTGCATTATTACTTCCCGATCTCCTCGGGTTTGTATGCTTTGACTACCTTAAAGTCTTTGCCTTTGATCTGTAGCACTAGGGCAGATTTCCGAGCATTTCCAGCACTATCTATTGAGACCATGCCTGTAACACCCTGCAGGTTTTTCGTCTCGGCAATTGCATCTTTAACACCTTTACTATCAAGTGTTTTGGCACGACCAATCGCGTCAATCAATAACTTCGCCGCATCATATCCTAGCGCGGATAGTGCATCAGGGTTTGTCTTGAATTTGGAATTAAATACTTTTATGAACTCCGTGGTTTGGGG
>CAISOI010000323.1 GCA_903886985.1 uncultured Chthonomonas sp. | reverse complement strand
CACGGCTCCAAATACTATCCTTACACCACATCTCGGTGCCAGTACGGAGGAAGCCCAAGTAAATGTAGCTATCGATATTTCTGAACAGATTGCTGATGTACTTACAGGTAAGCCGGCCCGTTCTGCGGTAAATATGCCGTCACTTTCTGCTGAATCTTTGGTCTCTGCAAAGCCTTATTTGCTCTTGGCGGAAAAGATTGGAAGTCTTCAATCACAGCTTGCTCGTGAACTTGACGGAACCGGACGACCCATTGAAGCTGTGGAAGTACTGTATAGTGGTAACTTCGGTAAAACTCCTACTGGACTGGTAACGCGATCCGTCCTAGTGGGAATTCTTGCGCCTATTCTCAGTGATCCTGTTAACGTTGTAAACGCGCCGACACTATCATCTCAGAGGGGAATTAAGGTAACCGAGAGCGCTACAGTAAGACCAACAGATTATACGATTGGTCTGACAGTAAAGATAACGACAAACCGAGGCACCCGCACAGTGACGGGCACTGTGTTTGGGGAAAGTGACATACGGATAGTTCAAATTGATAACTATCGTGTGGACATATCTCCCTGGGGACCAATGGTTCTAACCAGCCACAATGACCGACCGGGAATTATCGGTGCCGTAGGAACCTTGCTTGGTGAAAACAAGATCAACATTGCAGGTATGAATGTCGGAAGACAAGAAACCGGCGGAACAGCGCTAATGGCGTTGCTACTGGACGATGCGATTGACCAGGAGCTACTGTCCAAAATTCGAAATATCGCAGGAATGGAAACTGCCAAATACGTGCAGTTATAAAGTTGTCCGCAGCCCGAGAGATTACTTTACGAGCGTTTCTATAACGGAAGCGTATTTTTGTGCAATGTACTTTCTTTTGACTTTGAGAGTTGGAGTAAGTTCACCGCCTTCTATGGTAAAGGGCTCCGTTATGAGAGCGAATCTTTTGATCTTCTCAAAATCTGCTAGTACTTTTGAGCATCGATCTATCTCTTCCTTAATCAGCTTCTTGACTTCGGAGGAATGAGATAGATCTGCCAACAGGCTAGGTGAGAGATCTTGGTCCTTTAGCCATGCTTTCAGACGATCAATGCTCGGAACAATTAACGCCACGATGGTGGAATGTTTATCGCCAATCAGAACTGCTTCACTGATAAAGGCACTTCTCTTTAATAACGCCTCAATTGGTTGCGGAGCTACATTCTTTCCATTCGCGAGGACAATTATATCTTTCTTGCGATCCGTGATTCGCAAGTTTCCCTCAGAAGTAACTTCTCCAATATCACCTGTATGAAACCAGCCGTCACTATCAATAGCTTCCTGAGTGGCTTCGGGGCGACCGAAATAGCCAGCCATTCGACTTGGGCCACGTGCCAAAATTTCCCCATCGTGTGCAATATTTATTTCAATGCCCGGTAAGGGAGGTCCTACAGTTCCGATCTTGTGATTGGTGGGGCGATTGACATTAGTGACAGGTATTTCGGTCAGACCGTATCCCTCCAAGATGGTCAATCCGATGGACTCAAAAAATATTGCGGTACTCGGGTTTAAGGGAGCGCCGCCGGATACAAAGAATCGTGCATTACCTCCAACCAAACGATGGCGCAATTTTGAATAGACTAGCTTTTCAAACACGAATCTCTGTATTGACGATATTAATCCCGGACGTTTTCCATTCATTTCGGCATCCACGCACGCTTTGCCAACCGCAATAGCTCTGTTGAATAGTCTCTGCCGTTTCAACGGTGCCTTCGCAACTTTATCCAGAACCGCTTCCTGCATACTTTCGAACAACCGAGGAACACATAGGAATACTGTAGGGCGCACCTCTGCAAGTTCGTTCTTAATAGCAAATACGCCTTCTGAATAGAAAATCTTCGCGCCTACCATAATTGGAAGATAGTGCCCGCCAACGCGCTCTATAATATGGCAAAGGGGAAGGAACGAGAGGAATATGTCGTTCTCACCAAGGTGAACAAACTGTCGTGCAGCCCATCCAGTATGAAGTAAGGCTCTATGCGAGAGCATTGCACCCTTAGGAGTGCCTGTGGTACCGGATGTGTAAATGAACGTAGCAATATCGTCTGGGGAGATGGACGTTGCCGTTGCATCCAAATTCTTGTCGTTGACAGTCTCGCTTTCCGGCGTATCAATTAATGAATCGAATGAGATGTACTCGTTAGATTCGATGATGTCAATTACCACGATGTGCTGCAGATCGGGACACAGGGTCATGCAATTCGTGATCTTAGCCACCTGCTTTTTGTCGGAGGCAACAATAACCGCGCTCCCACTGTCGGTAAGAAGCTGGAGAACTTGTTCAGGCGGTAGGGTTGGGTAAATCGGTACAGTGATGACGCCCAAACATTGGCAAGCAAGGTCCGTTATGGCCCATTCAACACGATTTTCAGATAAAATCGCACATCGGTCGCCCTTGGAAAGCCCTAGTACGGCTAAT
>CAISOI010000322.1 GCA_903886985.1 uncultured Chthonomonas sp. | reverse complement strand
TTGATTGGTATATTCGCGCTCGTATTCTTTGCTCGGCTCTCCAGTGTCGCTCGACGCTCACTTCGCAGATTTAGCTACATATGGGTAATCCTTGCCGTCGGAATGCTTTTAGTCTTAAAACTCTTCGGATCAGGACCAGAGAGCGTTCGATTGTCAGTGTTCGGCATACAGCCTGTTGAGATCATTAAATTGCTGCTAATCCTGTTTGTTGCCGGTTATCTCAGTGATCGGGGCGATTTGATCGCAGACTCGCTGCACAAATGGAAGCCGCCGGTACTAAAAGGAAGACTAGCGAAAATTGGAATTACGTGGCCCCGCTGGCAAGATGTAGGACCCATTCTGACAATGTATGTTGTTGCCCTCGGCCTGTTTCTTGTGATCAGAGACATGGGGCCGGCATTGGTTCTGTTTGGTGCTTTCATATCCATAATGTATGTCGCCACAGGTCGCTCGGGAATTGTTTTTCTGGGTATCGGTATGATGGTTCTTGGAGAATGCCTCGGCTATGTTCTGAAAGTCGGTGTTCTTCCAGTTCGAATTGATATGTGGCTTGCACCATGGAACAACTCTCATCCCAGCGGTATGCAATTGGGGCAGTCGTTGTGGGGGATGGCGAGCGGTGGAGCGTTGGGGTCTGGGCTTGGACTGGGAACACCCGCGCTAATGCCCCGCAGCGGTAGTGACCTCGTATTCTCAAGTCTGTGCGAAGAACTTGGGATTGTTGGTGGGTTTTTCGTGCTGCTAATGTTTACAATTCTAGTTTGGCGGGGCCTCAAAATCGCTGTGAAGACACCCAACGATTTCGATCGATTGCTGGCACTCGGTTTGACGTGCCTTCTGGGAAGTGAAGTTTTCTTCATCGTCGCAGGGGTGACGGGACTGTTTCCGTTAACGGGAATTACTTTGCCTTTCATCTCATATGGGAATTCGGCGATGCTCGCTGCCTTTGTGCAGTTGGGGCTATTGCGCGGTATTTCTGCACCCACAGGAAGCGTGGCTGTTGGTTTGGGAGCAAAACCATTATTCCAAAGATCGGCACAACGGTTTGGCATGATTACTGCCATGTTGTTACTTGGACTCGTTGGTCTGATAAAATTGGGTTGGATTCAGAGTGGCGGCGCGGATGCAATCGCCGGAAAGACCATTAAGACTCCTGACGCCGACAAAATAGCTCGTGCAAAAGTGAATCCGCGTCTCTTCGCGATAGAGCGAAAGATACCTCGAGGCGACATTTTGGACCGCAACGGAATAGCGTTGGCTACATCGAGCCTTGAAAAGATAACATCTGCTTTTGGGGATGATAGTGCCAAAGGGCGCAAGCAATATCTTAAGGGAAGATTCTATCCGCGTGGGGAAGACTTCGCGTATATTGTCGGCTATATCGACCCGGCAGTGGGTGGACGCACAGGAATTGAGAAGGAATTTAACAATGATCTGCGCGGGTTTGAAAAATATAGTGACCTAATGGCAGATTACAAAGTCAAGGACATGCCTGGGGTATTGAAGACGATATTGACAGGACATTCTGATCGTCATGGTTCGAACGTTGTCTTAACGTTAGATGCAGAGCTACAGCACACTGCCATGAAGATACTCACCGAACGAGCAGGCAATTCGAATGACCTTATAACCGGTCAGCGTAAAAACAAGGGAGCAATGGTTGCTCTGGACCCATTAACTGGGAATGTTCTTGTTTCTGCCTCCATCCCATCTTTCGACCCCAACAAATTGACGGTTAAGAAATGGAAATCAATCCTTGCGGATCAAGACAAAAGCCATAGGATGCTCGATAGATCAAGATCAGGCTATTATCCGCCAGGTTCTACTCTCAAAGTTGCGACGGCTGCCATTGGATTGCAGGAAGGAGTTGATCCCCTCTACGATTGCCAGCATACGGCACGAAACTTGAAGTGGCAATATGGGGGAGTGGGGTACGGACGGAAGGCGCTCAATGATGATGAGGGCGATCCGACCCACGATCAACTCCGAATGGCAAACGCTATCAAAGTTAGTTGCAATCTTTACTTTGCAAATCTTGGACTTACACTCGGACCCGACAGATTGTTTCATGGTTTTTCGGATACTGATAAGTGGGGTTTTTCACGTGTAAAGCCTTTATCGACCTTTGCCGCAGACCTGCCAATGAATGCATTTGGACAGGGCACCATGGTCGTTACTCCAACTGAAATGGTCCGCACACTGGCAACGGTTGCAAACTCGGGATCTATGTGTCAGCCGAATTATTGGCAATTGGTAAAAAGCTCACATGGAACAGTTTTGCGTCGAAACAACTCACGAATACTATCGAAACCGTTATCCCCTGAGAACGCATCTTTGCTAACTCAAATGCTAATTGGTGTCACAACATTAAATCACGGTACAGCAAAAGGTGTTTTTGACGGACTAGGCATAACGGTAGCAGGTAAGACTGGAACGGCACAAACCGGCGCCGGGGATGGTGAGCCACATAGCTGGTTTGCAGGATTTGCGCCGGCAAATCAACCTCGAATAGCGTTCTCATGCATTATTGAAAATGGCGGATACGGCAAAACGGGGGCCGCTCCTGCGATCGACGATTTGCTGAAAGTATTTTTCAAGTAGAAGAAACATCCGGCAATTCCTCCAATTACGACCTAAAACCCGTAGACCTCGTCAAAACTATAGGGTATTATTTGCCATCTCCAAATTGATTGTCGCGGTCTTTTGCTGAACGCGAGATCATTTGTGAGAATATTCACAACGTGCCGTTCAGGAGTTGTTGATGCTGGGCAGTTATTTACCCATTCTTGTAATGTTAGTCGCGTCCACTTTACTCGCGCTAGGCATGGTTACTGCATCGTCATTTCTTGGACCCAAACACCCCACGAAGTATAAAAACGAGTCCTACGAGTGCGGTATGACCCCGGTAGGATCTGCGCGCGAACGATTCCCGATCAAGTTTTACTTGATTGCGATGCTCTTCATTATTTTTGACATTGAAACCATTTTCCTCTACCCTTGGGCAGTAATCTTTCGGGGTGTTTATCAAGATCGTGCATCCAAGGTGTTTCTGTTGTGTGAGATGGGTGTTTTTGTTGCGATCTTGCTCGTTGGTTATTTCTATATTTGGGGCAAGGGTGCATTTGATTGGGAAGAGGGTAATGCTGAAACCCTAGATCCTAATGGTCCGATATTTAAACCTCGAAAGCCAATTCGGTTCGGCAACGAGACTTCTGGAAAAGTGGGACAGATATCCGGGGCTCCTGCAGTGCCGGGGATGATAGCTGCTTCATCTGAAGCGCCACTCAAAATTACAAGTGGTCTGGTCGGCAAAAATG
>CAISOI010000321.1 GCA_903886985.1 uncultured Chthonomonas sp. | reverse complement strand
TGTACCGTCGTAGGCGAGATCAATCTTTAAACGACAAAACCCACTCTCGGGATTGAGAGTGGGTTCGGTCATGCTTAATGCTTACTTAGCAGCGGCCTTCTTCGCAACTTTCGTTGCGGCTTCAACAGCAGCTTTCTTTCCTGGAGTACCTTCTGCAAGAAGTTCGATAACCGCCATTGGTGCATTGTCACCATTGCGAGGACCGACCTTTGTGATTCGGGTATATCCACCTTCGCGATTAGCAAAACGTGGTGCGATCTCAGTGAAGAGAGTATGTACAACGCTCTTGTTCTGAATTCGGGCAATGACTCGTCGACGAGCAGCAATGTCTCCGGTCTTTGCAGCAGTGATCAGCTTCTCTGCCAAAGGACGAAGGCGCTTAGCCTTGGTCTCTGTGGTTGTGATCTTGCCGTGTTCGAAGAGCTGTTCGGCTAGGGTACCCAGCAACAATTTCTCGTGTGCAGGGCCACTTCCGAGGCGTGGACCTTTACTTGGCTTTGGCATGGCGTTCTCCTAGACCTGCTCTGGCTCGACGAGTTCTTCGTCAAGACTAGTTCCATAGTTGGCGTGCTTGGTTGGATCGAATCCGATCGGGCTATCCTTCAATTGAAGGCCCATGGAGTGAAGTTTTGCCTTCACTTCATCGATTGATTTCGAACCAAAGTTACGGATATCCAAAAGATCTGCTTCAGAACGTCCTACGAGTTCGCCAACAGTGTGAATACCTTCACGCTTGAGGCAATTGTAGGAACGAACGGTCAGATCTAGATCTTCGATTGGAAGAGCAAGATCAGCAGCTAGAGCAGCATCTTGTATGGATGGTCCCATTTCGATGCCTTCAGCATCGACATTGAGTTCACGAGCAAGACCGAAGAGTTCAACCAAAGTCTTTCCAGCAGATGCCATGGCATCGGAAGGCTTCATTGATTGCTTGGTCTCAACATCGACGATTAAACGATCGAAGTCTGTGCGTTGTTCAACGCGGGTAGCTTCAACCTTGTAAGTAACACGAAGTACTGGAGAGTAAATAGAGTCAACCGGGATTCGACCGATGTCGCCGCCAGCTTGCTTATTTGACACTGCAGTTACGTAGCCACGACCTCGTTCGACAGTCAATTCGACTTCAAATTTGGCAGAAGAGTTCAAGGTTGCGATATGAAGTTCAGGATTATGAACTTCAACGCCTGCAGGGCAAGCAATATCAGCACCTGTAACAACGCCTTCGGCATTGGCACGGATGTAAAGCAAAGATTCTTCATCATTATCTGAGGACAAAACCAAGTTCTTAATATTTAGAACGATTTCAGTAATGTCTTCCTTGACGCCTTCTAAAGTGGCAAATTCATGCAGCGCACCGTTTACTCGAATACTGGTAACAGCTGCACCAGGAATCGAGGAGAGCAAAGTACGACGAAGCGAATTTCCAAGGGTGTATCCAAAACCAGGCTCTAGCGGTTCAATGATGAACCGTGAGCGATAGTCCGTTACTACTTCCTCAGCGAGGGTGGGGCGTTGTGCAATAAGCACTTAGTTCCTCCGTAGGTCTGGGAGATCCACTATTTGATCTCCGCTTGGCGGTTTAAATTCTGACCGTGTTACCGGTGTTTTTCTGTACTACTACCTTCGTCAATATGGATTAACGAGAATAAAGTTCGACGATCAATTGCTCTTGAACTTGGGTATCAATGATGGTGCGAGTAGGGACGGCGTGAATCAAAATACGTAACTTTGATCCAACAACTTCCATCCACGCAGGAATTGATTTTTCGCCGAGTTCAGCAGAAGCGATGATGAATGGTGTGGTGTCCAGTGAACCTGGAACTACATCAATAACATCCATTGGGGTTACGCGGAAAGAAGGAATATTTACTTTCTTTCCATTAACCAAGAAGTGGCCATGCTTTACTAGCTGACGAGCCATATCGCGGCTCTTAGCAAATCCAGCACGGAAAACCACGTTATCTAACCGAGTTTCCAAGATAACAAGAAGGTTTTCACCAGTCTTGCCTTGGCGACGGTTTGCTTCTTCGTAGTAACCACGGAATTGCTTCTCTAGAACACCGTACATACGTGCGCACTTTTGCTTCTCGCGCATCTGCAGTAAGTATTCAGATTCCTTGGTGCGACCACGACCGTGCTCCCCTGGTGGGTATGGACGTGATTCGATAGGACATTTTGGACCATCGCACTTAGAGCCCTTCAGAAAGAGCTTTACTTTTTCGCGACGGCAGCGCTTGCAATCTGCTCCGGTATAACGAGCCATATCTTCTCTTCCTTCCTTAAACTCGACGTGGTTTTGGTGGGCGGCAGCCATTGTGTGGAGCAGGTGTTACATCAGAGATGGCACCAACTTCCAAACCAGCAGCCTGCAATGAACGAATAGCGGTTTCGCGACCGGATCCTGGACCCTTTACGAATACATCAACCTTCTTTAGGCCATGCTCTTGGGCGCGACGCGCGGCAGCCTCTGCAGCCATTTGGGCAGCATATGGTGTCGACTTACGTGAGCCTTTAAAGCCAACCTGACCAGCAGAGGACCATGAGATAACGGCGCCCGTAGGATCGGTGATAGAAATAATGGTGTTGTTGAAGGTGCTCTTAATGTGAGCTTGACCGAAGGCAACGTTCTTCTTTTCCTTCTTGCGAAGTTTAACCTTGCCCTTAGATGCGGCACTCTTTGACTTAGGCGCGGCCATTACTTGGTCTCCTTCTTCTTACCAGCAATTGCCTTACGAGGACCCTTACGAGTACGCGCATTTGTATGCGTACGTTGTCCACGAACTGGAAGGCCTTTGCGGTGGCGAATTCCTTGGTAGCTTTGAATTTCAACTTTACGACGAATGTCGCCAGCGATTTCCCGGCGAAGATCGCCTTCGATTTTGTAATTGGCTTCGATGTATTCACGAAGCTTTGCCAATTCTGGCTCTTGCAGATCTTTAACGCGGGTATCTGGATTTACACCTGTGGCAGCAAGAGTTGCATGCGCCCGGGTCAATCCAATTCCGAAAATATAGGTAAGTGCGATCTCGACCCGCTTTTCACGCGGTAGATCGACACCAACAAGACGTGCCATATGTAAACCATTCTAGTTTTCGAAGGTCCTCCGCAGCGCTCCTTGATAGTGACTACCTAAGTAGTTCTACTAACAAGCCTCAGCCTTCGAGCCAAGGGTCTGTCTAAAAATTTGAACGAATTCAAATACTTAGAGCAGTCGCACCACGCGTACTTGTTTTATTTATCCCTGACGTTGCTTGTGTCGAAGATTCTCGCAAATGACCATGACGCGACCATTACGACGAATGACTTTGCACTTGTCGCAAATCTT
>CAISOI010000320.1 GCA_903886985.1 uncultured Chthonomonas sp. | reverse complement strand
GTATACAAGCAAGGATTAGGAGATAATCTGTTTTGCCAATGACTAAGTCAGTGACACTTATGTTGTTTGTGATTAGATTTTGTTCTCACCCAGTTAAGAGCCACACTTTGAAACCTTTAGCATCGAATGACAGCACTACACAGCGAGTAGTAGTCCAAAAGTAAATGCCCATATATTTTAGATTAAGCTTTAAATAGTTTAGGTAAGTCAAACAGCGAGTGAGAAGGAAAATATTGCCAGTTAATACCAATCTCTGGAAAAAGGGGCGTGGCAAGCTAGGATTTATGGCGCCTCTATTGGGTGCCTGGGAAGCAACTGCGGAAACTCCCATGGGACCTGTCAAATGTACTCGGGTATTCGAGAAGACACTCTCAGACAACTATATCGAACTCGTTGCCCGCTGGGATTTCGGCGGGAAAGCCTATGTTGAGCAAGCCATATTTGGAGTGAACCGAGAGGGTGTCGTAACGTTTTGGTCGTTTACGAACGACGGAAAAAACTCCACTGGGATTGCAACCGACGGGACAGATGTTCATCCTGAAGCGATTGCCTTCGAAGCGGAGATGCCTGCTGGAACTGCTCGAATGGTCTATACACCTGATGATGAGGTAGCCGACAAGATGGTGTGGGTAGTGGAGTCGAAAACCAAAAAGGGTTGGAACCGATTTATGACCCATAGTTACCGCAGAGTTGAAATAGAGTGAGTCTGATTCACAATGATTATCCGGACCAAGTGTATAAACAACCCTTTTTCGCGATGCATTTCCACTTCTGTAATACATAGAGCCCCCTTGAGTTGCCAAGTATGAACAGCCATCTACCTCTTCGATTTGGGGTAATTATATCGTTGGCTTGCGCCGGTGCATTGATCATTGGTGCCACAGCGCAAACTGGTATCAAGAAAAATCCCCAATCTAAAACTTTGGCTAAGCCGACCGTGGTGGCGCAATTTGTAAGCAAGAACTGTTTGGCGTGTCACAACAAGTCAAACTCCAGCGGGGGGCTCAATCTCGCTGATATTCCGTTTGAACCAAACGACTCTCGTAACTACAACCTGTGGGTTAAAGTCCATGACCGTGTTTCCGAAAAGGAGATGCCGCCCCCGGAAAGTCCTAAACCTTCTGCGGCGTCGCGAACATCCTTTCTTGCATCGTTGTCTTCCCCTCTGTTGACTGCTTCCGATCAACGCATTAAGAACGAAGGTCGTTCGGTGTGGCGTCGCATGAACCGGTATGAGTACGAGAACACGCTTAGGGATCTGTTTGATGCACCATGGCTCCAGATAAAGGAGACCCTGCCGGAAGACGGGTTGCTCTATCGATACAACAAAGTTGGAGAAGCGCTGGACGTCTCCTATGTGCAGATTGGCAGATATCTTTCGGCAGCTCAATATGCCTTAAATGAGGCGACTGCAGATCTCGCGAGTCGGACACCAACCACAACCAAGCGATTTTACGCACGAGATCAGCGATCCTTTGTTGGTCTTGCGAAGTTCAATGAGTTTAATGGTAGTCCAGAGCGCGCTACCTTCCCAATAACGGGCGATGCCGCAGATATTCCAGCGCTTCAAGAAACGGGTCCAATGACGGTCGGCGCGAAAGATCCTGTGAAGAGAGAAGCGGAAGGAATGGGCGTAGTTGCCAGTGCCTATGAGCCTCTTCAACCTAAGTTTTACCAGTTTCGAGCGCCAGCTTCTGGAACCTATAAACTCCGGCTAAGAGCACATTCGTTTTGGGCGGGCCCTGAGAGTGCCCAGCGATGGTGGCATCCAAGTCGGACCAACCTTTCTGCAGGCCGAACGCAAGAGCCCATCAGTCTCTATGCTTCGTTTCCCCCGCAACGTTTGCGAAAACTTGGCGGAATGGACGTGGGTATCCAGCCCACCGTGGGTGAGATTGAGGTTCAGTTGTTGAAGGGCGAATCCATTCAGCCGGACGCGGTCCGATTCTTTCGATCACGTCCGCCGAACTGGCATAATCCCTTAGCAGAAAAAGACGGTCAGCCGGGAGTCTGTTTTCATTGGCTCGAGGTTGAGGGCCCTATATATAAAACGACATCGTCCGTGGCTCGAGGACCTGCACGGTTGTTTCACTCATTAACTATATT
>CAISOI010000319.1 GCA_903886985.1 uncultured Chthonomonas sp. | reverse complement strand
TGGGTGGACAAAAGTGGGAAAGACCAGATGGAAGCGATTTGGGCGGGACCAAATTACCTTGCTGCTTTTGGAAACTAAGTAGTTAAGGAGCTTCGATTTCGCGAAACAACGCATCGAAACGCTCCGACAAATGAAGCTCGAGCGTGGTAAATGAAAGATCGAATGCCATGGTCCAGAGCATTATCAAGGCTTCATCTCTGGGGAAATCGAGAACGCGGGCAAAGAAGTCACGAAGGATTGCTTCATAAGTCGTTTTGTCTTCATCGATGATGAATGGCTTACGGAGCT
This sequence comes from uncultured Chthonomonas sp., assembly GCA_903886985.1. Classification (GTDB taxonomy): domain Bacteria; phylum Armatimonadota; class Chthonomonadetes; order Chthonomonadales; family CAJBBX01; genus CAISOI01. The sequence goes on along the minus strand of CAISOI010000319.1, from coordinate 9,319 downwards.
TGTTCTGAAAAACGTCATCCTGGACATTGTCGAGAAAATCTCGCACGTTGGCAGGAGTGGCATGCTCAAGATGCGGACCAAATTCTCGGCGAATCTCACGCTTAAATTGATCGATATCCATACAATTTTCCAGTGTGCGTCCGGGCGGCGAGATAATTTCGTCGCCCGGCGCATTTATTACCAGCAGTTATCGTTTGAATAGAACTTTTGCTTCTTCATACATAGTGTCCGGAACGGTCTTCAAGGACGCGACCGCATCTTCAAGATTTACGCCGACAATCTGGTTAGATTGAATGGACGCCATCTTGCCGAACTCTCCATTTTTGACAAGTTCAGCAGCTTTCATTCCGAGGCGAGATGCCAAAACTCGGTCGAATACCGAAGGCGCTCCACCACGTTGAATATGCCCTAAAACCGCGAAACGGGTCTCAATACCTGTGCGAATTTCGATCTCTTTCGCCAGATATTCACCCACCCCACGGTCCCGCAGAATCATGTGACCAAATGCATCCAGAGTCTGATCTGCATCTTCGGATTGAGGAATTTCCGTTCCTTCTGAAGCTACCACAATACTGTAATTACGACCACGTTCGCGAACTGACAAAAGATGATTACACATCTCTTCGACATTAAGATCAACTTCTGGAAGTGTGATCCAGTCGGCACCGCCGGCAATTCCAGAATAGAGCGCAACCCAACCAGCATGGCGCCCCATCACTTCGACCACCATGACGCGATTGTGCGATCTTGCTGTGTCTCTTAGACGGTCAATTGACTCAGTGGCAACTGCGACTGCACTATCAAACCCGAAAGTGAAGTCGGTGGCATTGAGGTCGTTGTCCATCGTTTTTGGAACGCCAACTGCAGGAATTCCTAACTTATGCAGCTTGTTGGCAACTCCCAAGGTATCTTCACCACCCAAAGCGACAACTGCGTCCAGACCGTGTTCCTTGATGTTTTTGAGAGTTGCTTCAAGGTCCGCTTCCTTACCCGGTCTAAACGGGTTTGTTCGAGAGGAACCGAGAATGGTGCCACCTTGAATGATAATGTCTTGTACATCTTCCAACACAAGTGGTTTGTAGCTACCTTCTACTAAACCTTTCCAACCATTGAGATATCCACGGCATTCCCAGCCGTATTCCAAAGCTTTTAGCACGAACCCCCGGATTGCAGGATTCAAACCGGGGCAGTCTCCACCACCGGTTAATATTCCGATTCGCATTTGATTCTATGTCCTTAATTGACAGAAATTTTAGTGTAATTCACTTCTTGCTTAACCTGCTGAGAATGCAGGTCCTCTTACAATAGTCGCGACTGCCCAGCAGGCGACTCCCTCTTTACGCCCCACAAAGCCCATCTTCTCGGCCGTGGTTGCTTTGAGGTTTACTTGACTTTGGTCAATCTGCAATCCGTCCGCGATGACTTTGCAAATCTGTGACCGATACGGCATAACACGTGGCTCTTCAGCGAGCAACGCAATATCTACATTGGAAATCTGCCATCCATCTGCTTCCAGACGGCCCTGAACTTCTGTGACAAATTCAATGCTGGGTCGATCTTTGTGCTTCTGATCCGTATCCGGAAAGAGCACCCCGATATCGCCCATTGCAGCAGCGCCCAAAAGCGCATCACAGACTGCATGCAACATGACATCCGCATCCGAATGACCCAACAGGCCGCGTGAATGCGGAATATTGACGCCGCCCAGCCAGAGCTCTCTGCCCTCCGCAAACTGATGGACATCGTAGCCAAAACCTGTTCGAATTACAGGCAGGCTCAAACTCTGTTTTTCCGTTCGCGACAATCTCTGTTCCAAATACTCAATATCCGCTGGTGTCGTCACTTTGATATTGTTCGGGTCGCCCTCCACAATATATGCCGAATAACCCGCACTCTCCAGCACTGCCGCTTCATCAGTACAACTGCTAACCGCGTCGCCCAACTTATCGTAAGCACTCAGAATGTCAGCGCGGCGAACTCCCTGCGGAGTCTGAACGCGATAGAGCGACTCGCGCGAAACAGTCTCGTGAATCTTCTGATCCGCATCGCACCGTTTGATTGTATCACTTACTGCAAGCGCAGGGATACCCGAACCGCGATTTGTGACAGACGCAATAACTCTCGAAATCATCTCTTGGGAAGGAACAGGGCGCGCTGCATCGTGAACCAGAACGGTTTCACAATCGACGGGGAGAGCTCGAATTGCCTGCAATACAGACTCTGCGCGAGTTGCACCACCTTCTACAACTGCCGCAACCTTCGAGAATGTTTGGGACACTTCGCGCAATCGTTCCAAGTCGGTAGCGGATCCCGCTAAAACGACTACATCAACTTCAGGGTGGTCCTGCAGGCACTGCAAAGTACGAGATAGTATCGATTGACCGGCAACTTCCGCCCAAATCTTATTCTCGGCACTACCGAATCTTAAACCTCGACCTGCCGCTGGAACTGCCAAACCCACTCGGCCCAGGCGCGCTGTTTTGTCCACTTAAATCGTCTCCATCACTATCGCTGCCCTTACTGCGAGCAAAGATCATCTTACCAGCAACCGTCTGCAAAACAGATGTTACGACCACCTGCATGTGCTCACCAATATGCCGTCTGCCATCTTCAACAACAATCATGGTCCCATCATCAAGATAGGCGACGCCCTGATTCTGCTCTTTACCCTCTTTGATAATGGTCACAGGCATCTCTTCACCCGGCAAAACCACGGGCTTCAACGCATTGGCGAGTTCATTCACATTCAAAACAGTGACGCCCTGAATTCCCGCGACCTTATTGAGGTTATAATCGTTGGTCACGATCGAGCCACCAAGCTTCTTGGCGAGTCGAACCAACTTCGCATCCACCTCTTCCTTGGGATTGTCATTGCCGATTTTATAATCATAAGAACGAACAATCAGCGGAAACTCTTTTTGCATGGCGTTCAGGATATCTAAACCCCGGCGACCACGTGTTCGTTTCAACGAATCGGACGAATCTGCAATGTGCTGAAGTTCATCAAGGACAAACCCTGGAATATAGATCGGTCCATCCAAAAAGCCTGACTTGCAGACATCAATGATTCTGCCGTCAATAATGATGTTGGTATCGAGGATCTTGCTCTTCTCCATCGACATCTCCTCGCCATCCGGTCCGACCGGCGGCGCAGAGGAGCTGAGAAATCTCAATTCATTCTTAATGCTCATCGATGCGCGAATTCCCAGATAGACAAACGCAAATGTCAGGAGGATAGCAAGAGGAACACCGACAAAATCGACGCGCATCAACAGGATGAAGAATGGGAGCGAAGTCAGAATACCGAGTACAGTTCCGATGAAGAGCGCGATCTTGTCCTTCGTCGGCATCTGCTCCATGGAGTTGCCAGCGTTTACAATCGACTGCGCAACCTTGGGCCCGACAATGACACCCAGCAGAATTCCGATTACGGAGACCGCAACCACAAGAAATCGATAGTAGGCGAGGTCTTTGGTCTGCGTAGCAATTTGGTCCAGGATCCAGTTATTGGTCTTCAATCGGGGGACTGATTGACCAATCGCATAACCCAGGGCACCAAGCACAAGCGCACACACGGCGCTAAAAAGTTGTTTAAAGTTTCTTATATTCACCGACGAATTGCTCCCGATATCTCGGTAATCGACACATCACGTTATCGACTTTTAGTACGTTGCTAACTCAGGCAGAGTTTACCAAACGTGTCATTTACATATTATTGACGAACAAAACAGCTTGTTCGTCTTGACTGAATTCAACATTGGATACAGTTATCCAACCGCCATATTGGTTGGAAGAGGGTCAAGGGAGTCAAATGAGGTGAATTGAACAACGCACATCAAATTATGCTCCAGGTGGGATGGCGCACGATTCCAACTTTCGGTCCAAATAGTATACCACCAGATGCGCCCCTGACGAAGATTTTGATAGCATAATCGATACAAAATTGATCAATAAACAAGATCCAAGACATCTCACTTTGCTTGGCGGTTACACGCCTCCATCCCTTTCCCAAATGTTAGCAGGTACATAGCACGGGGAAATCGAATTCTAACTCCAGATTATTTCAAAGGGTGAGAAAACAATGGGACAAATCGGAGTAGCGGTACATGGAGCAGGCTGGGTTGCCGGAGAGCATATCAAATCCTTTCAGAAGCAGGGAGACTGCAAAGTAGTCGCAATCTGCAGCCGCACGAAGGAAGGCGCAGAGGCAAAGGCGCGGGAAACCGGAGCAGCAGATGCCAAAATCTACACCGATTATGCCGCCATGCTCGCCGACCCAGCTGTCCACGCTGTCTCACTCTGCACTCCGCCAAATCTGCACCCTGCAGAGACCATTCAGGCAGCCAACGCAGGTAAACACATCCTGATCGAAAAGGCAGTCGCCAACGATGCCGCCTCACTCGGCAAGATGGTGAAGGCGGTTGAAGATGCCGGAGTTCGAACGGTTGTGAGCTTCGTGCTGCATTGGAATCCACAGTTCCAATGGATCAAAGAGATGATGTCGAAAGATGCCATCGGCAAGGTCTTTTATGCCGAAGTCGACTATTGGCACAATATTGGTCCGCAATACGGTCAGTATCGATGGAACGTGAAAAAAGAGATCGCTGGTTCGGTCTGGCTCTCCGCTGGTTGCCATGCGGTGGATGCCATTCGCGGCTTTGTTCGCGATGAGATTTCGGAAGTAACCGCATACAGCAATAAAATCAACCCGGATTATGAATACGATACGAACGCAATTGCAGCCCTCAAATTCGCTGGCGGCGCAATCGGCAAGTTGAGCGCCTCCTTCGAGGTTCAATGTCCTTACCAGTTCAATATCGATCTTCTGGGCGACAAAGGCGCAATTCGTGACAACCGAATCTACGCTAAAGGATTCTTCCCGGGTCAGACCGATTGGATCACTGTCCCGACCATTCGCCCCGACAGTGGCGACGTTTCACACCACCCGTTCGATGGTGAAATAGCTCACTTTATCCACTGCATCAAATCCGGTACAGAGTCCTATGTCAACCTCGCCGATGCCGCCAAGACACATCTGGCGTGTTACGCGATGGAGCGCAGTGCAAATGAGGGCAGGTCGGTCCAGATCGCCGAAGTTCAAAGCGAAATGGGTCTCTAAAGAAACAGAGGCAAAGGAAACGTGGAAGCCGGGTTAACAGCCATCGAATGGCAGAATTTCTATTTGCTTCTCGGTGGCGCGACTGCTACGTTCGCGGGGCTGCTCTTTGTCGCGCTGTCCCTGAATAGTAAGTCCATTCACCAGAAGCACAACACGCATTTCAAGTCTCTGGCGATGTTGACCTTCCAGAACTTCCAGAATATCCTGCTGATTTCGCTGGTTATGGAAGTGCCCGGTTTCCCGATGATTGGGATGGGATGGGAACTGATCATCATTGCAGTGGTCGGGCTGACCTACTCGGTGCGAACCATCATAAAGGCAAGAACCGAACTCCGAAATGACACCCACAAGAGAGCAGTCATCCGTGGATTTCGAGTATCCATCATCGCATATTTCGGACTTGCTGCTACCGGCTGGATGTTCTGCACCAAGAGCCCGGCGGCGTACAAAATCCTGATCGGTCCTGCTGCCGGGTTGCTTTTGACGGGCGCGAGGAACGCATGGCTGCTGCTCCTACTCTTGAATGAACGCGAGAGCACTGCGCCAGAACATTCTGCCTGATCTGTCCACGCACGAAAGTGGAGTTATTGCTCTTCTGGGGGATGGGGGTGTTTACTGAGTTTGTCACGTGCCATCAGGTCCTTACCCATCAAATAGAGTCCCGTCGCCATACACACCAATCCCAACAAAGTCACAATCTGAATTTTGTCGCCAGCGTAATGGATGTAGAGTCCTGGATTAATTCCCAGACCAAGGAGTAAGAACATAAAGTCTACTCTTCGCGATTTCCAAGAATTGTAAGCCGCAACAAATAAGAAGAACAACGATACCATTGAACCTAATACATTAAACATTCGGTCCTCCTGCAGTACAACCGCTCCTTTGTAAGCGGTTAGTTCTACGGTAGATGCAATCTTAAATCTCGAATCGGGCTAACTAATCTTTAATGGCTCTCTTGCTTTTCGCTTCAGTCTTGCCAAACACAGCCGCAAAAAGAAACAACATCCCAAATCCAATCAACAGTTTTCCTGTTGTGTCCTGCTCCGTATTTAGCATCCCATTACCCAGCTGTATCACGAACAAGCCGTAAAAAGCAACCATGAAAATGGCAACAAGACGCGCAGTTCGTTTCCTAGATTTAACCTGGTCAGGCTCCCGGAATGTATTTCCGCGATTGATGAGATAGTCCTCAAGTGTGACCAAAAGAGTTACGATAATTGCCCCAAACAATAGTGAACGTAAGATCGGATTACGGTCGACACCATCTACGTGATTAAATTGGATATCGCCCAGCCAAACACTCAATCCAATGGCTACAAGTATCCGGCTCTTTACGGATGTCTTCAGTCGCCTTTAAGTGAAATGATACGTTTACAGTACCACTAATTATCAAAGTGGTAACTTCGTTGGACCATTGACGAGATGCTCGAAACATCCATGAGGGACTCGCGGAACTTTCAATCTCCGACCACTAACGAGATGCCTTCCTTTTCAAGTATCATATGCTTTGGCAGACACCACAAAGATCATCACGATCTATGAACCTGATCCCGATGAGTGGATTGATTGCCGAATACGGAGATAGCCATGTTCCATTGTCATGTTTGCGGACACAACGCCGCGAAATCAGAATTGGTAAGTGAAGTATTTAATCTGGAAGGTCGCCGTGTGTTGGTCGAAAATGTCCCTGCTGAAGTATGCCGCCATTGCGGAGAGTCAACTTTTTCTAGCGAAACAACAGAAAGTGTTCGAAAGATCGTACATGGGGCGGGCCAGCCAATCAAAACAATCTCTATGGACGTATTCGCACTGCAGTAAGTGTCAGACTGTAATCGTCTTTTTGAGTTGCTACTCGGCGACTTCAGGCCAATAGTAGCCGCGAAATCATTCGCTAGGTGTCTCTAAAACACGCGAAGAACCCTGACCATGTAACACGTAATTCCAGCCAGGGCAGGAAGCGGGTATACCTCCTACCAGCACGATCCTCATACCCAAGATCAAAGCAGTAATACGTCATTCTGAACGGAGCCTCCCAAAAGTCACTGCTAGTTCCAACATCGCTGGCGAAGTGAGGAATCTGCTTTTGACTTTGCCTTTTCAAAGTCCAAAGCAGACCCTTCGTTCCTCAAGATAACTCGTAATTACCATGTTCATATGGAAGAATGGTTCTGCGTTACGCTGTTTGAATAATACTATAGACTGTTACGCCAATTAGTAGTATTTACGTCGGACCTCGAGACTTCTCCAATGCCGCAAGCATTCGATATTTGAGAGAGTTACGGAATTCATCAAGTTTGTCCATCTCATATTGAAGTACGTTCTGGTTTTGAATATCAAACGGCAACCTATTGCCTTTTGACCATTGCGCCTTATTTATGGTCCAAACGATCTGCTTTCCAAGTGCAAGGGCGTATCCTGCCTCAAAGGCAACATTGAAGTTTTTGCAGGCTTCTTCATCCTCAGCACCGGATAGATCAACCAATATAATAGAAGCCCTGTTAAGTTTGTGGATAATGCGGTCATCAATCTGGTCATTGTGGTGTTCATCTTTGACTCGGATAATAGGACAATTAACTTCGGAATCTTTCCCGACAACCTGATAAACCCTTTGATATACACTTTCAAGCGGCTCAGCGAAACGGCAAATGAGAAATGCTTCCCGAGCACCAAATCCCTTTAAAAGCTCCTCTACCCGCCAATATCCCTTAGGGGTAATTCTGATTGTTTGAGCTCCCTGATCTGCCACATCTTGCCCAACAATCGATTTATATCTGAAATTGTCGCCAAGTACTATTAGACCCTGTTCAAGCAACATCGCGAGTACCGTCGGTCTTTCTCCATATTTTGCCCCAAACACCAATCCTACCGGCGATTCGACCCCATCTTTTTCAGATTTGATAAATGCTGGAGAAGGAAGTTCGTTGGGGCGGTTCACCGAAACGGCTATCCTGAGTTCAGAACTTTGCACATCTTCTAATAGCGAGAGGTTTAGGATCGTCAGGTCAGCTTTTTCGCTAAGAGTTAAACGGTTGGCATCTCTCCAAAGGTCCTCCAGCAAAATAGGCTGATAGTTGTAAGGAGGGGTTTTTCGACCGTACTCGATATCGTCGTACTCCTCCTTTGTTACGAATAAGCAAAACTTATCAGAAGCTCCCGGAAGTCCACGTATCGCTTCCAGGTGTCTTTTCACAACCAATCCGAAAGCGTATGCACACAACTTGTCCATTTCAACTTTGGTAAGGTCCAGATCCCCAACTTGGCGTGGTTTTGCTAAAACTCTGGGACGGCTGCATTGATCATTAGGACCTGCGTCAAATTTGACACTTGATGCCCATGTCGTATTAGCTTCATAGTACTTGTTAAAGCCATTCTCGTTCTTCACTTCAGCGGTCATAGAGAGACCGGAAAGAGGTGAGTTGCCGAAACCATTCACATTTATTCTAGAATCCAATTAATAGCTCCAGTCCGTCAAAAGAATCCCTCATTAAAGGTCAAGATAATTCTGACCCCCAAAGTCTCATTTGGGCATAGAACTGCGGCTTAACCAACCAACGCATCCACGCCGTGACTTAGACCCTGACTATGAGTGCAATAATGTATTAATATACTCCTCTCGATGAGACACATGCAAATCTCAATGTGTCATCTACAGCTAAGGAACAACGAATTCACTCTAAAACGACCCGCTCATCATCCCGAAATACAGAGCGATCAAGAACCGAAATCCACTGATCCCAAGAATTTAAGGCCAATTGCATCCAACCGCAAAGAGTACTAACCCGTCATTCCAGCGTATGCGGGAATCCAGTAAGCCTTCCAACAATCACCAACTCCAAAGACCAGATCAAAGCCGTAACACGGTCATTCTGAACAAAGCTTCCCAACAGTCACTGATAGTTCCAACATTGCTGGCTAAGTGAAAAATCCTCTTTTGACGTTGCCTTTTCAAAGTCAAAAGCAGACCCTTCGTTCCTCAGGGTGACCGATTATGACTGTGTTCGAATTGCAGGAAATTGCCACGATTTGGAACGCAGAAGTCACTTCAAAGCATGGAGAAATCCGCTTTTAGCTACCAGAAACCACTTGATTTCGCTCTCGACACGCCCTCCAAAAAAATTTAGAAAAAACTTTCCACAACCTTTCCGGATTCGCCAACCTCAAACGAGTATTAAAGTATAAGCACAAAACATCATGCCCTCG
>CAISOI010000318.1 GCA_903886985.1 uncultured Chthonomonas sp. | reverse complement strand
TGAAGGGACGTGGATGGCGATTATTGCGCTCCCATTTTTATAACCTTCCGCATAATCTACGGCTGATTCATCTGGCATTCCTTGATCTTTCAGGTAGCCATGAACTCCACCGGCAACCGCGCCTGCCGCCACCGTACCTGCACCTGCTACTATTGCACTCGCCAATGCACCACCGCCAATTACCAGCCCGAACCCTGGTATCAAAATCGCCGCCATTGCTGCTGCAATTCCAACTCCCAGACCAATTCCAGCACCTTTTACTGCACCTGCGGCAGAGTCAGCCGGAGTGGTGGTGCTAAATCCCGTTTTTGCTTCATGCTCCGTCTTGTCAACGTAGTTGCCGTCTGCTGTTGGGTCGGTTAAATGCGATTCAGGATTATTTACTCCAAAACCCTCGCCAGAAGCATTCTCGAAGTGCATTCCATCTTCTTTTTGTTCTCGTGATTTGGATATAATGCTTATATCCTCGGATCGTACACCATGATCCAATAGTGCTCCTGCTGCCTTTTCCGCCATCGCAGCGTCGGAGAACATTGCGTATACTGTTTGTGAGATACTAACCATTACCTGCGCCATTTTTTATTCCGTTTCTTCATCGATCCAGCTTACGAGAGTAATTCAACGACCTAGCCATCAGTCGGATTGGTTACTGCAATACTGATTTAAGTCGCTAACGACTAGATACTGTTCCTACGCCCGCCGAGAAGGTCCACTATGATCACTACCACTGCGATCACAAGTACAAGGTGAATCAGGCTACCACCGATATGACCGAGCATACCTACGAGCCAGAGCACCAAAAGTATCGCAAATATTGTTCTTAACATGTCATCTCCTTTTGAAAATCAATCGCGCAAACGGACTTTGCTAAAATCTACGTTGATTGTCACCGCTAAAGACACGATGAGATAAATATATGTTCCATTCTTGATCAGGAGAATCAGATCGATGATTGGGAATTGTTTGTGCTGAATTGGGGAGGCTTGTTGGAATGACAAAGTCGGCAGGTCAAGATTTCACGACGAAATATCGCGAAGTTATCCGACAGTAATCTGTAATTGAGCCGAGATTGCCCTCTGAAGGTGACAATGGTGGTTGACTTGAGGTGCTTCGCGGAACAAAGCTAGTCTGAACGTAGAGTTCGTTAGAACCTTAATCGCTTCCGATCAAACTTAAACGACTGTTCGCAGGTTTTCATCTGCTCGACGAAATCGTCAAAGATGTTCCAATAGATACTTCTTCGGTCAATGTTGTGCCAGAAGTTTATGCTGCCGTCACAAAGGATTGCGTAATATCCAAACATGTAGTGCGCAACCTCTTTGGTCAAGACACCGCTATTCACAAGCAGTGCGACCTCCTCCATAAAGCCGCCAAAGTTGCGCTTTTCTTGTAGTGGAATTTCGCGTAGTCGAGGATCGTCAGTATCCAGCATTTCACAGATATTGCGAAAGGAGGGGTCTTCTGTGAGCCGACGCCGCATCTGAACAAACTGTTGCGTGCGAAGTTGCGCCCCTTGTCTTTGGTATTCCAGCACTCCGTGTAGAAAAGTGATGAGCGCCACAATTCCCGCAAGAATGATGGCGACATCTTTACCATAATCGAGCCAATGGGGAGGCATAAACAGATACCTTCAAAAAGTGTTTTGTTACAGATTAGGTTCTCAGTGTCGATCAAACGAACCTCAACAGAGACTTGCTATTTCAGGCCATCTGGTCTTCGACCAACCTTAACAGGTACTTTTGCCTTAGAACCGTCGCCGTGCACCACAGTTAGCGTGACTGTATCACCAGGTTTGTGCTTGCGGACTACGTTGCGAATATCATCTGTTTTCGAGATATTCATCCCATCAATGGAAACTACCACGGTGCCGCGCTTTAATCCGGCGGTATCTGCGGGGGATAAAGCAAAAACGTCAATTGTCACTCCCATTCCGGGCGGGATTCCAAGAAATGCCGCTTGTTTGTCATCCAGCGGAACTGCAACTACTCCGAGATACGGTTGCCCTTTGTTCTCGGCTGCGCCTTTACCCTGTGCGATAAGGGTTTTAACGATATTTCGAGCAAAGTTTGTTGGAATGGCAAAACCGATTCCCAAACTGCCGCCTCCATCTGTCTTGATCGCAGTGTTGATACCTACAAGCTGTCCGTTCACGTTTGCAAGCGCGCCGCCAGAGTTGCCTTTGTTAATAGGTGCATCGGTCTGAATAGCCTGGGCAATGATACGCCCGTCGCCTACGGGGAGATTTTTGCGGTCTGTGGCGGAGACAATTCCGTGCGTAACCGTCGTACCGACGCCGAGCGGATTTCCGATAGCAATAACATATTCACCAACCCGCAGTGCTTCGGAGTCGCCAAATTCCGCAAATGGAAGTTTGGTACCGTCGATCTTTATGACTGCGAGGTCTGTTTGGGGATCCGCACCGATGACTCTCGCATCAAACGATTGACCATCGGTCATCCCAATGCGGATTATCCTTGCATCGTCGATAACGTGGCTGTTAGTCACGATATAGCCGTCTGGGCTAATTAGAACTCCTGAGCCTTTGCCGACAAAGCTATATCCAACTGGATGTCCAAAGAAATCGGTACCGGTCTCTTTGGTGCCAGAAGTGTCAATGTTGACAACAGCTGGCTCAATCTTCGCTGCTGCTTTTACAAAAACGGTGGCTTCGACATTGGAGGCCATTGGGGGCTTTTCCAGAATGGCGAGCACATTTTTTTGAGATTGTTCCTGACTGGCGTAAGGTGACGAAACCTTCAGGAGATAAAACCCAAAGGCGGCGCAACAGACGAAGAAGAAAATTGGCGCAGCCGCTCGTTTCACAATGGATCCTTACAATTATCTGTTACTTGATGCTATTCAAAAGATTGGCCATCTCTATCGCGGCAACCGCTGCTTCAGAACCCTTGTTGCCAGCTTTTGTGCCTGCACGTTCAATTGCCTGTTCGATATTCTCGACAGTAATGACACCGTAAGTCACGGGAGTGCCAGACTGCAAACTCAACTGGCCCAAACCTTTGGTTACTTCACCAGCAAGATAATCAAAATGTGGGGTGGCACCGCGAATTAGGCAACCGATTGCAATAACTGCATCGTACTTACCCGTCGCGAGCATCTTCTGAACTGCAATGGATATTTCCCATGTGCCAGGTACTCTCGCAACGTCGATTGTCTCCATAGAAGCTCCGTGCCGAACTAGGGCATCCTCGGCACCTTCTAAAAGGCGTTCCGTAATGAAAGAATTCCATCGGCTGACAACGATACCGAATTTTAGCCCAGTTGCAACTAGATTGCCTTCAAATACCTGTCCCATTTCGCTCCTTATGCGGGCTCTCGATTTTGCTCATCCTGCGGGAAGATGTGGCCCATTTTACTTCGCTTTGTATCAAAATACCGTTGATTATGGGGATTGGGTTGTACATAGAGGGGAACCCACTCAACTATCTCAAGATCATACCCGTCCAACGCGCGCACCTTAGCAGGATTATTGGTCATAAACCGAAGCTTTGTTAAACCGAGATCGGTCATTATCTGAGCGCCGATGCCATAATCACGCAAATCCGACTTGAAACCAAGCTGTTCATTCGCCTGAACCGTGTCGGCGCCGCCATCTTGAAGGGCGTAAGCTTTGATCTTGTTGACCATGCCGATTCCGCGTCCCTCTTGTTCCAGATAGATTACCGCACCTCGTCCCTCTTGGTTAATCTTTTCCAACGCAAGATGAAGTTGGTCTCCACAATCGCATCGGAGAGAGTCCAGAAGATCCCCGGTGATGCAGGAAGAGTGAACGCGAACAAGAGTTGGCTCCCCATCACTCACATCACCTTTGACAAGGGCGATAGCAGGATTGGGATCGACCGAAGACTCATAAGCATGTACTGTTAAATCGCCGTATCTGCCCGTTGGGAGGATGGTCGTAGCAACTCGCTTAACCAAGCGCTCGGTACGTCGTCGATAGGCGATTAGGTCTGCAATGGTTATGAAAGGGAGATTGAACTCCTTCGCCATGATCTCGAGTTGGGGAACACGAGCCATCGTGCCGTCATCCGCGACAATTTCGCAAAGGACCCCGGCGGGATAGTGACCAGCGAGACGACAAAGATCCACGGTAGCTTCCGTGTGTCCCGCTCGACGAAGTACGCCTCCTTCATCTGCACGCAAAGGAATAATGTGACCGGGACGCGCAAGATCGGCAGGAGTAGACTTTTGATCTACAAACACTTGGACCGTCTTGGCTCGGTCAAACGCGGAAATGCCCGTTGTGGTTCCATTGACCGCATCAACAGTAATCGTCATTGCAGTTCCAAGCCGCGCGGTATTCCGCCCAACCATCATTGGTAAATCCAGCTCGGCAAGCCGTGCCGCGGTGGTTGGAACACAGGGAACCCCACGCCCATAGCGAATCATGAAGTTCATCGCTTCGGGCGTGCATTTCTCCGCTGACATAATGAGGTCACCCTCATTCTCTCGATCTTCGTCATCAATTACGATCACCATTCCGCCATCACGGATGGCTTGAATAGCCACTTCAATTGGGCTGAACTTCACTAGTTTCCTCTAACGTTGAAACACCTACTCGCCGGTGGCATAACCCGCGTTAACCAGAGTTTCAATTGTAATTCCTGCATTTTGTTTCTGTCCAGATATCAGTTTCTCAACATACTTTGCTAATAGATCAACTTCGACATTGAGCGAATCGCCTACGCGTCGGGATCCCAAGGTCGTATTCGCAAAAGTGTGCGGAATTATCCAGACCGAAAAGTAATCATTGTTCACTTCTGCTACTGTGAGGCTGATTCCGTCGAGAGCAACGGACCCCTTTTCTATCAGATAATGCAAGAGGTTTGACGGCGCACCGATTCGAAGTATGTGTGCATTGTCGTTAACTGTAACGGATACCAAAGTGCCGGTACCATCCACATGACCCTGCACAAAATGACCGCCCAAGCGGCTTCCGACAGCGAGTGCTCTCTCTAAATTGACTCCGCTGCCCGCAGAAAGCTTCCCTAAACTGGTCCGCTTCATAGTCTCCGGAACAGCGTCGAAACTGAGATTTGATCCTGAAATTCCAACTACTGTCAGACAGCAGCCATTTATTGAGATACTGTCACCAAGGCGAGTTTCTTGCGAACAGATTACCGCTTCGATGGTCAATCTGGCGGAGGAGGCACCATGCTGGATGGAGACAACCTTGCCAACCTCTTCCACAATTCCTGTAAACATACATCTCTCTGAATACTTCGATAATGAACAATTAAATCGTCCACACAGCTATACGCAGATTGTACCTGAATCGTTGTTTGAGGAACTCAAAAGCTAAATTGTGGGCTGGCATTTGAAGGGGAATTTGATGAGCGACAAAGTTCCCACTAGGAAAAGACGGGAAGTTCAGCCCGGTGTTGGAACACCGGGCTGAACTTCATACCTAAAAACCTGCCTTCAGGTAGGGCCATCCTTGTTCTTGCTTCAGAACTACTTCGGTAACTCCAGATGGCACCGTGGTGGCGAAGGCAGGCAAATCTTCCTTCTTAACGTTGCGGCGTCTCATCGTATTCTCGCATGCGTTCCAGACAACTCCATTTTCCTTTGCAGTCCGCATTCTTTCTATGAGTGGTGCGTCGGTGGTCAAAAGCATGTTTAGTCCTTTACCATGACAGACCAACTCTATCTTGATATTGTCTTTCCCAAGTGCTTTTTCAAGGTTCTCAACATTATTCATGATGCTTTGCCACGTTTCCAGCCCGTCGACATTGACCTCAAAAATGACCTTATGTGACTTCTGGGGCGCAGACTGTGCGCCAGCCGGAACTGTGTTGCTGCGAACCATGATAATACCAACCAACAGCGCTGCCGCTGCCGCATACAGTGCAATTTTCTTCATTTGTTTTCCCTGATGTTCCTTTATGGTTTTATTTCAATTAAGCGAGTATTTGTGAAATCACGTTTCCGTGAACGTCTGTCAACCGGCGACGAATGCCGTTGTAATAGTAGGTCAATTTCTTATGATCAAGCCCCAGTAGATGCAGCACTGTCGCATGAAGATCATAGACTTCCTGCGGACTCTCAGATGCAAAATAGCCAATCTCATCTGTTGTCCCGAGGCTGTACCCCGGCTTCAATCCCGCTCCCGCCATCCATACTGTGAATCCGTGAGGATGGTGGTCCCGACCAACTCCATTAATTCCCTGGGTGATTGGTAACCTGCCAAATTCCGTAGTCAACAGTACCAAAGTATCCTCGAGCATACCGCGTGCTTTGAGGTCCTTAATCAATGCAGCTACTGGCTGGTCCATGTTTGCTGCTTGACGTGTGTGATTTTCTACGAGGTCTTCATGTGCATCCCAGTTGGTTCTCGGTGATCCAAATGCTCCGCCATGATACATCTGAACAAATCGCACTCCCTGCTCTAAAAGGCGGCGGGCCATCAGGCAGTTTCTTCCAAACCCCTGCGTGGTGGGATTGTCGAGCCCATACATATTTCTAATATATGGAGGCTCGGTCCCCAGATTAATGACCTGTGGGATGCTTGCCTGCATCTTCGCTGCCAATTCGTATGAGCGGATACGTGCTGCAATGGCACTATCGCCTGGGTTCTCCGCGAGAAATTGACGGTTCATCCCTTCCAGATAATAAAGACTTGCTTTGCGATCTGACACAGAGATTTCCGCCGGCGGATTCAGTTCATCCACCGGATTGCCCTTGGTATTAAATGGAACCCCTTGGTTAGCGGCTGGCAAGAACCCACTGGTCCAGTTAATTGCTCCGCCTGCGGGCAGTCCGCGTGGATCTGGCAGCACTACAAAGGCAGGCAAATCCTGATTTTCTGTGCCCAACCCGTAGGACAACCATGATCCAAGACAAGGGAATCCGTTCATAGTAAATCCAGAGTTCATTTGGAAAGTAGCGGGGGTATGGTTTGCAGATTTTGCTTTCATAGACATAATAAACGTCAGATCGTCCACCACTCCGGCAATATTGGGCATGATACTGCTTACCCATTTGCCGCTTCGTCCATGTTGCTTAAACTCGAATGGGCTTTTCATCAACTTGCCCGGTTGGTTAAAGAAGGTGTCAACAGTCCCTTTGTTTGACATCTCTTTACCATGTAGTTTTATCAGTTCAGGTTTAAAGTCGAAGGTATCGATATGGCTGAT
>CAISOI010000317.1 GCA_903886985.1 uncultured Chthonomonas sp. | reverse complement strand
GTTCGTTCATTGCCCTGTCCGTCAAAGAGTGGGTATTCGCCGTTTTTGTGGTGCAGCCTGTTGCCGTATTCAAAGGTAGCAGTGGCTGTCCCCGCCTGAGATTCCCGAATTACCCTGGCCCCGTCAAAGTAAATTCGAGTAATGACTCCGCCAGTCGTTCGGTAAATCCTCCGGGCAAGCGCGTCATATCCAAACGATACGGTGTTGTTACCACTCTTGGTGTAATCATCGATTGTGCCTTTATATGTGTATCCGACGTTGTTCGTCCCGCCAACGGTTTTTCTGGTGATTTTGCTCTTAGCATTGTACGAATAGTTATCGGCACTGACTACCGTCACTCGGTTATCGCCATCATTTGGGTCACTTGTGTTCACTGTCAAGCAATGGTACGTCTTCTTCGGGGCCATTGATCCTGTAACAGATTATTGCCGAATAGACTAAATATGCTCCAACAGCGGCATATACGATTGGAAACATGAAGAGAAAGTGGACTGGGTAGCTTCCTCGTCCCCCCTTTCCGTATGACCGCAGTACATGCGCGTGTAAACCTACCTCTGAAGCAAGATGCACAGTTCTGACTATCTCATAACCTGCATAAGCGATTAGTGCCATGCCAAACAACCCAACAAGGATGGGCACTAATGGATTTGGCGACATGCTGGCGAGCCAATGATCATCGCTCATGGTTGCTTAGCCTCAAATAGATTGCTATTGCTTGTCGATTCACCAAAAGGCCAGACACTTCTTGGCGTTGAATTATTTGGTTCCAAAACCCCAATATTCAGTTCAATTCGGTCAAGAAATCTTTTTATAATGGGGCTTAATTTTGTCTGTTCACTGTCCCGAATTACAATCAATACATCGAATACCCAATTTTCATTTTCAGCCACTATCCAAGTTACGTAGTTTCGTTTCCGTCGCGTTTTCTCCGAATTAAAATAAACCATTTTGTAAATATGAATTCCAGATGAAATATGCTCTGCGGGCAATACAGACGCATGTGTTCCGATCGCCCGCAGAGAAAGATGGTACTGCCCTGCCATTTTAAGGAAAGTATTTTTTTCGGACTTGTTTATAAACCTGTGTTCACTAATGGTTATCGTTGCTCGATGGTGGGGCTCAGTCAACAGAACTCCATTATCAGGCACCTGAATTTCCTTTCGCCATCCGATTGGTACATTCAACGAGTATCCAGTCATCTGTATTGATGTCCGAGTCGTTTCTTTGTGAGCCTTTAAATATTGCCAAATGGCAATGACTATAATCAGCCCAAATGTGGACCACAGGACACAGGCGGCAAAACGAGACCTATTCATGTTACACATCCAGTTTATGGCACATTAGTTCAACTCAATCGGAGTCACCGCTAGGGCTACCGTCTTCAATACCTTTATATGCCTTGTTAACTCTCGGCATGTAGTGCTTTAGCACCAATAGTCCGTCTCCAAGTCCCTTAACACCTGAAACCAATGTGTGACCAACACCAACCACGCTTCCAGCTCCACCAATGTCTGCAAGACCAGTAGAGCCGTCAACGGCTGCGTCCCTAAGTAAGTCTCGGGTGAATTCGCCTCCACCAGGAAATTCCACGGAAGGTGGTCCACCCTCATTGCCCCCGGCATTTCCGCTGTTATGCGAATACGGATTAGGCATGATTTCGGTGTCCGCCAAACACACCCGATGCCCACCAGGATCCAAACAATTCACCGGATCCCCGTCGCAGTACACGTACGGCTTTTGGTTGAGATAGGTGTCACGCACGGTAAACCGACCTATCGCAGAATCATAATACCGCGCTGCAACGTAAGTTAGAC
>CAISOI010000316.1 GCA_903886985.1 uncultured Chthonomonas sp. | reverse complement strand
GCCAATTCACCGTGGTGTGTTGATCATTCGAAACTTCATGGGGAGATTGTTGCTGCCTCCCCCTGTAGCAGTAGCTCCTTTTGCGGCAGATTTGCATCCGAGTCTAACAACCCGTCAAAGAGTCGCGTTTCAGACAAAGCCTGCAGCCTGTGCGGGGTGCCATACCATCATAAATCCATTGGGATTCACGCTGGAGGCATACGACCCTATCGGACGGTTAAGGACCACGGACACCAATCAGCCGGTTGACTGTTCCGGAAGCTACAGTCCTCGAAGTGGACCCCTGGTCAAATTTAATGGTGCCAAAGATCTAGCAAATTACATCGCGACTAGCGAAGACTCTCATGCTGCGTTTGTTGAAAAACTGTTTCAGTTTATCGTAAAGCAGCCTATTCGCGCTTATGGTCCCAAGATGTTGAGCGATTTGCAAAGGGACTTTGAAAGTAACGGGTGTGACATTAAGAAGTTGGTGATCGAGATCATTGCTGTATCTGCTATGAAAAAGTGATTGCAATTCAGTATCAAATTGTCAGGATCATCGTCTTAACTGGTGTTAGCATCGAATCGTCATGGTTCGCGGTAGAATCAAGTTATTGCAGATTTGCAGTTGGAGGTAAAGGGTTTGAGTTATAATCGTACTCGACGGGAATTTGTTCGTGACATTGGCGTGAGCGTTGCGATGTTGCCTTTCTTGGGTAACCTCCCCAGTTTTGCAGATTCGCGTTCAGCTGCGAGGAAGCAACGGCTCATTATCATGTTTAGCCCGGACGGAACTGTGCCAAAGACCTTTTGGCCAGATACGGAAGGAGCAGATTTCCAATTCAAGGAGATCCTCACACCCCTCCAACCTTTCAAGGATAAGACACTCATTCTGCGCGGTCTCTCGGATAAAATTCGAGGAGATGGCGATGGTCACATGCGTGGAATTGGGTGTCTGTTGACCGGTATTGAGTTGCTCCCCGGAAATGTTCAGGGTGGGTCAGACACGCCTGCGGGGTGGGCGAGCGGTATTTCCATCGATCAAGAGATTAAGAACTATCTCCAAAAGAATCCTGCGACAAAGACACGCTTCGGATCGCTTGAGTTTGGTGTCATGGTGCCGGAAAGGGCGGATACTTGGACCCGAATGTCCTATGCGGGCGCCAACAAACCGATTGCCCCGATTGATGATCCGTATCAGATGTTCAGCAAGTTGTATGGACATGTGAAAGATCAAGAGACGCTCAAGAGCGTTTTGGATGACTTGAAGGACGATCTTATCAAGGTCAAAGCGAACGTGAGCATCGAGGATCGAAAGATCTTGGATGAGCACACCTCTATTGTGCGCGAAATGGAATTGGATCTAAAGAATGCAGGCTCAAAGGATGTCGGTCACGCTGTGCCGGTGCAGGAGCCAGCCATTCGTCGAGACAATGACAATATCCCAGCGATTGCGAAGCAGCAGATAGACCTTTTGGTAAACAGCTTCAGTGCTGATTTTGCTAGAGTCGCTACCTTCCAATTTACAAATTCGGTTGGGCAAGCGAGAATGCACTGGCTAAATGTCAACGAGGGGCAACACGATCTCTCTCATGAACCAGACAGCAACCTTCCTGCACAGGAAAAGTTGACGAAGATTAACCAATGGTACTGCTCTCAGATGGCCTATATGGCGAAACGGCTTTCTGAAACGCCAGAGCCTGGTGGGAATGGAAGCTTGCTTGATAACACCACCATTGTCTGGACAAATGAATTAGGGCAAGGCAACTCGCATACGTTGGACAATATTCCATTTGTTCTCGTGGGCGGTGGGCTGGGCTTTAAAACGGGCAGATCGCTCAAGTATGCGCATCTTCCGCACAATAGGCTTCTATTAGCTCTTGCGCATGGATTTGGACACGATATTGCAAAATTCGGAAATGCAGATATGTGTGCAGACGGAATATTGACAGGACTGATCTAGAAGAATGAATAAACAAAGATTAATTATCCCCGTGGCACGCAAGTACAAATTAGGTGAAGAGCCAAACGATATTGAATATTGGTTGAGTCGACCTGAAACAGAGAGAATTTCAGCGGTAGAAGAGTTGAGGCAAGCTTACTATGGCGAAAATTATGAAGTTGAGCACCGACTTCAAAGAGTTTATCGAATTATTAAACGCAAATGAGGTGCAGTAT
Source organism: uncultured Chthonomonas sp. (assembly GCA_903886985.1). Taxonomy (GTDB): domain Bacteria; phylum Armatimonadota; class Chthonomonadetes; order Chthonomonadales; family CAJBBX01; genus CAISOI01. The sequence goes on along the minus strand of CAISOI010000316.1, from coordinate 317 downwards.
TTGGTTGCAGGTGGATACGCCGTTGCATACCATGGGCATCCGAGATTTACCAAAGATATAGATATTTGGACAGGTACTGAGGTAGCCAACGCACTCCGTCTTGTTCGAGCGTTGGATGAGTTTGGTTTCCATTCATTAGGATTACAGCCATCTGATTTTATAGATGTTGATACGGTGGTTCAACTTGGGTACCCCCCGAATCGAATTGATATTATTACATCATTGTCTGGAGTTAATTTTGAAGAGTGTCTCAAACATAAAATGACTGTCATTGACGAGGGAATTGTGATTTCAGTAATAGGGAAAGAAGATTTGAT
>CAISOI010000315.1 GCA_903886985.1 uncultured Chthonomonas sp. | reverse complement strand
TGACAACCGTTTTGACATCCGCATTAACAGTTAGTATTCGAGAAGATAGTTTGCCATCAAACAGGTGTTCTGAATCTCTGGAAGACAGCCCTGACAAATGAGCAATATCTTTAGCCGTTGTGGAATTCACTGAAAGAACGGGAAGTCCAACATCAGCTCCCCCGCGGTTCACTGGAAGCTCGCTCAGCTCTTCTTGCGTAGCTGCCGTAACCAGAATTGCTACTGCCCCTTTATCCCGCGCTGTTATTAACTTTGCTCGGATTTTGGCGGCATTTGCCAAAGGTTGGGAAGGATCTGCTATCTTTGGACCAATGGTCAATAGAACAATCTTGCCTTTAACATCGATCCCTTTATAGTCATCCTGATTCGCGGCTTCAGCAAATAAGCCGTAACCAACATAGGCAATTTCACCAGAGACACTGCCGGAACTCGAAAGATCGGTCGCATTCACTGAGCTTGCGCTAAATTTCCGCACCTTGTGATCTACACCCGTAACTGACAGTGAATTCTTTCCGAAGGATAAACCGGCGGGGACTGTGAATGGTTGAAAGTAACCCTTTCCATCGGGACTGGCTGCTGCCGACGAGCGATTTGCCGTACCAACGGGTCTCAAATGAAATTTGCGGAACTCACCCGCAATGAATTGTGCCGCTTTATCGTTTCCAGGAGAACCACTTCCACGGCCAGCAAGTGCATCAGATGCTAAAAAAGTAATGTTCTTCTGAATAGCAATAGAGTCAATGGTGCTTGGCACCTGAGAATAGACAGCCACACCTGTCCCGACCAAAGACACAAAGCTAAAGAACACATATTTAATGGAGTTCGACATCTTCAATTGCACATCCTAAAAATAGATATTTGCACTCTTACACACGTAAGTCCCAGCCTGTAATCCTGTCGATCATGGAATAAGCTGTCAAATCCAGATGAATTGGCGTTACGGAAATATAGCCATCAGCAACCTGATGACCATCTGACAGAGGGTCTTGAATTTCATCCTTCAGACTGCCACATAACCAATAATAATCTTTTCCCCATGGATCAGTACGCTTGTCTATTCTGTCAACATATTGTCGCCGTCCTTGGTGTGTGACAGTAACGCCTTTAATCTGTTCAGCTGGCAACGGCGGGACATTAACGTTAAGCAAAGTCCACTTATCTATACCATTGTCGCGGACTTCCATTGCGAGCTTACTTGTAAAATTTGCGGCGGCGGAATAGTCAATCGGCGATGTCTCACTCGCCACTGATACTGCGATTGCGGGTGCACCCAATATAGCCCCTTCAATCGCTGCCGAAACCGTCCCACTATAGGTGACATCCCAACCAATATTGGGTCCGCTGTTAATGCCGGATACTACCAGATCAACCTTACCACCAAGAACAATGTCCCAACCAAGCGTCACACAATCCGTGGGAGTACCACTACAAGCCCAGCCCACTTGTCCATTTGGCAATGCAGTTTCAACCAAGCGGAGTGGTTTGTGAAGCGTGATTGCATGGCCAGATGCACTCCGAGGTTTCTCGGGGGCAACTACGAATATCTCCCCAATTGGCTGCAACTCCTCTAAGAGGGCATGGATTCCGGGAGCATGAATACCATCATCGTTTGTTAGGAGAACACGCATTTCAACAATATTATACCGTTACTTAACTCGTCGCACTCCCAATCGAACGTCGATCGGCTGTAACCTGTTTGCGATAATCTTTCATAGAAACCAGTTGCAGCCCTACTCCACCCAAAATGATACCGGCTGAAATTAGAAATGCCATTTGTGGACCAACGAAAAGCATGAGAGGTATGGCACTTTGAGGCGCAATAGAACCTCTAATACCAAAGAAGCTCGAGTGTAGCGCTTGATATTGTGCAACGCGCCCTTTTTCAGCAAATAACAGCGTTGTATTCAGATATCCCAGATCGACGCCAGATAAGGTCACCGCCATTGCCGCCGACGCCACATACAAAGTGTTTAACGACGTAGAAAACGCATAAAGAATCGGTACCAAGAGATTGACGCTCACAGAAAGCAGAACGGTCGCCAACGGTCCGCGACGATCCAAAAACCCGCCCCAGAAAATAAAACCCACAATAGTTGCAAGCATGGATATGTTTTGCATATTCGCCACTTGCGTATTGGTCACGTGAAACTTGTCAACCTGATAGATCGGATAAAGTGTAGTTGCGATGAGATTCCCAAATCCCGATACGAAGACAGAAGCTGTGAACCAACGATAACCAGGGTTTCTCCGCAAAATGTCTATAGTGTCTGCAATAAAACTCTGCGTTGAAAGCCGTTCGGCGCTATCCTCAACTACATGTGGCACCTTAATTCTGCTGAAAGTATATGCGCTTGAGACTCCGAAGATCCCCCCAATGAAAAAGGCGTTCTGCCAATGTAATCCGTGATCAAGCAGACGCCCCATTATGAGGGCTGCCACCAGTGTCGCGGCACTCGCAATCATACGAACAGAACTCATTAACTTGCCTCGGTGCTTATCTGGATAGATTTCCTTCATCACAGCGGTGTAGGCGGGCGTAGAAATTGAGAATACGAAGGGGGTCAGACACACAAGCAGCACAAATTGGGTAGTACTCTTGACAAATGGTGCCAGAAGATAGAGACCTCGGGCCGCCATCCATGTCCAGTAGATGAAAGGCATCTTGGCGCGACCATCCATTTGACGGGCCCACACGGTCGCAAAGATATATCCCAGTGCAGGTGCCCCAGCTATCCAAGCCATCTGAGAATTTGACGCATGAAGCTCTGCGCGTGCAATGCGAGCTACAAATGTCCACACGCAGCCTTGATACACGCCAGATGTCAATCCAGTAGCAACGTCCCATTGCCACGCCTTGACAACGTCCTTCGAAAGCGAACCAAACTTATTTCGAATATTTGAGTTTAGAGACACACCCAACAGATCAGTTTCCAGTAAGATTTCGCCACTTGCTCCCGCAATTGGCGGTAAAATATGCTTAGGTTTATCTTCAAACCAGCAAGTCCCATTGTACCCAGCAATCCAATCGTGAATGAGAGACACTTTATCCGGTGAATTCACGTCAATACTAATGGAAGCACTTTTGATCAATCAACATTCCCCGAATTTTGAAGCTCGACTTGTCAGCAGGTTCCGGCAAGGAGATTCGGAGGCGCTTTCAACGCTTTTTGACATGTACGTCGACCAGGTGTACGGTTATGCTCGGCACATTTTAGGCAATAAAGAAGATGCGGAAGAGATAACCTCAGAGGCATTTGTGAAAGCATTCCGTCATGCCGCAGATTTCCGTGGGGATGCCCCATTCAAATCGTGGCTCTTCGGAATTACACGTAATTTGTGTAGAGACAGATTTCGTCAAACGAGATTTGTAATTGTTGACGTTGATGATCATTCGGATCTGCTTATAGAAGACCGTAGGACTTTGCTCGACACGGTCTATTCTGACGTTCGTTATTCGCTCAGAGACCTTCCCGAAGAGTATCAGGATATTCTAATACTTTGCGATGTGGAGCAGTGGGATGCCAGTGAGGCCGCCGAAATCATCG
>CAISOI010000314.1 GCA_903886985.1 uncultured Chthonomonas sp. | reverse complement strand
CCGATTCTCTGGTCTCTTCCACTATAGAAATATCCGGACCAACCCCACTCTTCAGGGCCTATCACCAGGGCATTGGAATCGACCGATTTTATCATTCCGCCATAATCGAGAATGGTACTAACAAGCTCGTCCATCGTTTGGCCAAGTGGCGCAACGTCACGGTGAGTTGCCCACCAGATGCTCGGTTCATTGTCCAAAAAGTAATAGTGCATGCCGCCATTGCCAGCACCGCCATACTTGCTGAAAAGTTGTTGGATAAGTCCTTTTTGGAAACTCGAGGAATTTGGGACATTAGCGTCAAGTGGGTTGTTTCCCGTTATATTCTGACCAGTCGATTGGAGTACGCCGTTTCCAGCATCGGCATACCAGTTCCAGTCGGCATTGGTTTGAGCGCCGTATTTCGCTTGTGAAAAGCTGGCAAGCTTATTTCGTCCTGCCGCAATTTTTGCGACGTAGTTGATAATAGGAATCGTAAATCCACCCTCGGCACCGCCTGATTTTGTCGTGTTGAGAAATGTCTCGGCGGCTTCACCAGGTGCTGCGCTGTCATAAGGGATACTCTCGAAGAACCAATCCGCACCTTTGTTATCGGCATTAAGCTGCCAGTTATATCGTGTTGTATTGTTGCCCCCCAACCGGTGAAACGGGGAGTTCAGATCTAACAAATTGTCAGCTGTAGCATATGCAGTCCCATATACGTTGGGATTGATCGCATGTCGATTGGCGGAGGCATCCACCGTTATGGTAACCGGTGCATTTTGTGCGTGCAATGAGAACGTTCCCAAGGTTAGCAGAATGCAGGAAATGGACAGGACAGTGAAATTGCTTCGCATTGGACCCTCCGACACTGGATTGGGGATAGACATGACTTATGTATATTTGCGCCCATGATGAAATTATACTCAAGAACATGTCGTTGCAACCACAAACAGCCCGTGATCATGGAACTGACAAAATAAACGGTGTACCATACATCGTCGTGTTTCATTCACTTGCATACTATAACTCCATTCCGGTAGGATGTAAGTATTGCAATTAGTGCGCGATGAAATCGGAGCATGATCGCTGCAAAAAGTGGCACGGATTTGAGTTCAGGAACCGATCTGGACAGACGATGACGATTGATTGAATGATCGATGGAGAATGCGATGACCTGGCAACGGACGAGTATTTACACTTGCATACTATTTTGTATGATCATTCTGGTTACGTTGGCTGATGCGCAATCTGTTCCCACCTATGATCACGTAGTGATAGTAGTTGAGGAAAACCACTCTTACTCCGAGATTATAGGTAATTTGAGTGCCCCCTATATCAATGGACTTGCCACATCTGGAGCCAACTTTACCAATGCCTTTGGAATTGAGCATCCGAGCCAGCCAAATTATCTCGATATCTTCTCAGGTTCGAATCAGGGGATAACAAATAATGGTACTCCGGGAGGGCTCCCGTTCTCGACAATGAACCTTGGGGCTTCCCTCGTCAATGCAGGCAAGACTTTCACAGGTTATTCTGAGAGCATGCCGAGTGTTGGGTTTACGGGAGATAGCTTTACAACCAACAACTCACAAAACCAATATATGCGAAAGCACAATCCGTGGGTTAATTGGCAAGATGATGTGAACCCGAATGTAAACAACCATTTGGTATCCTCTACAAACCAGCCTTTCACCGCCTTTCCGTCCAATTTTAACCTTTTGCCAACGGTAGCAATAGTTGCACCGAATGAACAGAACGATATGCACGATGGCAGCATTGCAACAGGGGATAGCTGGTTGAGTACCAACGTCGGGGGCTATGCAAATTGGGCGAGCTCCCACAATAGTTTGCTCATAGTCCTATGGGATGAAGATGACAGCTCGCAATCGAACCAGATACCCATGATCTTCTTCGGTGCAAAGGTGCGTCAAGGAAATATTAGTACGCACGTCAACCATTTTGACCTGCTGAGGACTGTCGAGGATATGTACAGTTTGCCTTATGCAGGAGCCAGTGTGAATGGAACTACTATCAGTAGTGCATTTGTATCCGTGCCGGAGGCAGGCGGTACAGCTGGGATGGCGATTCTGGTTGGATGCTCAACGTTCTATGGCGGGTTCATTTTGTTGAAGAGAAATTGCACTTTCCGAACAGCTCGCGCAATTTCAACGAAAGTTAACTGACCTCGTCGCACCTGTTCTTAGGAGAAGAGATATTCAGATCGTTGAATTGATAAAAAAACTTCCTGAAGACCATCAGGCATAGCGGTAGCCCTACGCCAATATCTTCTCAATCACATTTCCGGCAACATCGGTGAGACGGAAGTCGCGACCTTGGAACCGATAAGTAAGTTTTTTGTGGTCAATGCCGAGTTGCTTAAGAATTGTCGCGTGCAGATCATTTACGTGCACCACATCTTCCACAGCGTTATATCCCAGTTCGTCAGTCGAACCATGGGTAATTCCACCTTTAATTCCACCGCCTGCCATCCATACTGAGAATGCCTTCATGTGGTGATCCCTGCCATTGCCCTGCGCCATCGGTGTGCGACCAAATTCACCATTCCAAAGAATTAGCGTGTCATCTAACATTCCGCGCGCCTTGAGATCAGTAAGCAGCGCATACATTCCTCGGTCAACCTCTTTCGCTGTTCCCGCGACATGTTCTTTGATGGCTCCATGGTGGTCCCAGTCGCGATGATAGAGTTGAATAAACCGGACGCCCCGTTCCGCTAAACGTCGTGCTAGAAGGCAGTTGGCGGAGAAGGTCCCATCGCCTCCATTGGTACCATATAGCTCCAGTGTTGATTTGCTCTCTTTAGAGACATCCATCAAATCTGGCACGGAAGTTTGCATCTTGAAGGCGAGTTCATACTGGGCTATTCGCGTAGCGATCTCTGGATCATTGACCGTTGCGCCTTCGAGCCGATTCAGATTTTGAACAGCTTCAACAACATCTCTTTGGTGTTGCGCGGATACGCCGCTAGGGCGGCTGGCGTACATTACCGGATCACCTTGCCCGCGAAATTCTATTCCTTGGAGACTGCTGGGCAAAAAGCCGCTGTGCCACTGACGTGCGGAGATGGGTTGCGCTTGTCCGAACCGCCCCGTTGACACCAGCACCACAAATCCTGGCAAATCCTGACTATCAGACCCTAGCCCGTAGGTGAGCCAAGATCCCATTGACGGACGACCGGAGATCAATGTGCCCGTGTTCATATATGTGTGCGCAGGATCGTGATTTATCGCTTCGGTATGCATGGAACGGATGATGCACATATCGTCTGCAAGTGTGCCAAGCAGAGGAAAAATCTCTGATATCTCTTGTCCCGATTTACCACACTTCTTAAATGCGTGTTGTGGACCAAAACACTTAAGTTGTTGCCCCTGGAGTTGGGCAATCGGTTGTCCTTTTGTAAACGAATCTGGCATAGATTGACCATGCATCTCCGCCAATTTTGGTTTGTAGTCAAAAGTCTCCAGATGTGAGGGGCCGCCTGCCATGTAAAGTTGGATAACACGCTTCACTTTTGGCGGGTAGTGAAGCTGCTTTAAAATGCCGTGTCCGCCAATAGAATTTGGCTGCGCAATGGCCGAACTGTTTGAGTCGAGGAGATTCCATAGCGCAGCGGTGCCGATAGTTGCCCCCGCACGACAAAGGAATGCACGTCGGTTCATGTGGATATTGATATCAAATTGTTCTGGCATTGTTTAGTTCCTTGTAATTGACTCGTGGAGGTTCAAGACTATCCTTGATAGGGATGTCCACGCCGCCAACTCTACTTTGTCGATTTCTAATGCCACTTTGTGCTCGCCAACTTTGAGTAAAGCATCACACTCGGCTGGATCTGATTGATAATCCTGTCTGTGCTTTCTGAATATTTCCAGAAGTCCTTTGCTCTCTTCAACTGTTGGATTTCGTTGTAATGCGTGTCTAAAAAGTGATTGAAGATTTAGTTGCGGCGATGCGTTCTTTTCAAGAATCACACTCTCCGCCAAAACCCGAGCTGCTTCCACATAAGTTGGATCATTTAAGAGCACTAACGCTTGTTGCGGCGTATTCGAAACGACGCGTGCAGAGGTGCATTCTTCTCGAGTAGGGGCATCAAATGCGAGAAGACTCGGCTGAAGATAAGTTCTGCACCAATAAACGTAGAGGCCTCGGCGATATTGGTCATAACCAGAATCTGCCTGCCACGTACGCATTGGGAAGTTGAGATAATCCCAGTAATGAGGGGGCTGATAGGGTTTTGCGCTCGTTCCTCCTAACCGGTTGTCCAAGAGACCAGAGACAGTGAGGGCATTGTCCCGAACAAATTCTGCATCGAGGCGTTTTCTGCCTTGTCGGGCAAATAGGTCGTTTGCAGGGTCGCGCTGCATGGCAGCCGCGGTAGGGACGGAGGATTGTCGATAGGCTGCGGACATTACAATCTGTTTGATAATGCGCTTCGTATCCCAACCGTGCTCCACGTAATCTGCGGCGAGCCAATCGAGGAGTTCCGGATAAATGGGAGGAACTCCCTGAAGTCCAAAGTCCTCGACACTCCGACAAAGTCCGTGACCAAACAAGAGTGCCCACAGACGATTCACCATAACGCGGGAAGTCAGCGGGTTTTTTGGTGAGACCAGCCAGTTAGCAAGATCGAGTCGGTTTGCACGCTTGCCGCCTGTATTTACCTGTTCCAAAAAGGCAGGTACTGCCGGTGAGACGATCGCGCCGGAATCGTCCTGCCAGTTGCCACGTGGTAATACACGCATCTCGGCAGGCGCAACTGCGGTAGTTATCATGGACTTACGAACGACGCGATTTACAGAATCGAGTTCACCCTGAAGTGCTGCCCTTTCGTTGCGAACCGAGGCGAGAGAAGGAGCAATCGATCGGAAATAGGCTGTTAAGTCCTGTTTCTGTTTATCGGATCGTTTTCCCGCCTCGATCTTAAGAACATCAGCCACGGAGTTTGGTAATTTGGCTTTGACTCCTGCAGTTTCCCAAGTTGCCATTTCGTTGTCTAATGCAGCTGTTTGAGTATTTAGCTTTGTTGAAAGCAGCCCAATCTGCGCAGATAACTGTGCGATCTTTGTTGCCTGTTCCGTCGTCGGAAACTCAGTAACGTCCAATCCGCCAACGGCAGTCTGTTTGACGTCTGCAAAGAAAGCCGCCATGCTGTAAAAATCATGTGTCGAAAATGGATCATATTTGTGATCGTGACACTGACAACATCCCATGGTCGAACCCATCCAAACGGCGGAGACATTTCGAACTCGATCGGCGGCATATTTCGCCATGTACTCTTTTGCCTGTGAGCCCCCTTCCTCGGTTGTCATGAGCAACTTGTTATAGCCGCTTGCGATTCGTTGGTCCTGAGAAGGACTGGGAATTAGGTCTCCAGCAAGTTGTTCCCTCGTAAATTGATCAAACGGCTTATTTGCGTTGAAGGCATTGATGACGTAATCGCGATAAGGAGTAATTTCCTGATTCTGATCCCCATGATAACCTCGGGTATCGGCATAACGCACAAGGTCGAGCCAGTAGATTGCTAATCTTTCACCATATCGTTGAGAGGATAACAGGCGATTTACGACTTTTTCATAGGCATCCGGGGATCTGTCGGCAACGAAGTCTCTCACTTCAGAATAACTTGGCGGCAGTCCTGTCAGGTCGAAGGAGAGACGTCTGATGAGAGTTCGTCGATCTGCTTCCGGTGAAGGTTTAATATTCTCTTTGGTTAACCGAGCAAGGATAAACTTGTCAATCGCATTTTTTGACCACTCTGTGGATACCTTCGGAAGTGCAGGTCGTGCAATGGGAGTATAGGCCCAGTGCTGCTCCCATTTTGCTCCTTCCTTTAT
>CAISOI010000313.1 GCA_903886985.1 uncultured Chthonomonas sp. | reverse complement strand
GGTACCGTTTTTGTTAAATCTTGATTTGACGGGTGCATCACTCGGAGGAAGTAGATCCCCCCCAATCTGATATTGGACGAACTTGTCGTAGGGAAAATCGTTGTTGAATGAGTTGACCACCCAATCGCGATATTTCCATGCGAGACCGATATCCCCTTCGGCACCCAAAGATCGTACATCCAACGAGTCGCAATATCGTACGAGGTCCAACCAATGTCTGCCCCATCTCTCGCCATATCTCGGAGAGGCCAGCAAACGGTCAACTACTTTCTCATAAGCGTTTGTTGAATTGTCTGCCACAAAAGCAGATATCTCTTCAGGGGTGGGCGGCAGTCCCGTAAGGTCAAAAGTCGCTCTACGAATGAGAGTGCGCTTATCCGCGTTAGGAGAAAGCATCAAACCCTTTCTCTCCAGCTCGCTCTCAACATATGCATCCACCGGATTGTTTACCATTTTGGGAAATTTCACCGTTGGAGCGAATTGGTTCTTAACAGGTTGAAACGACCAGAAGCCTTTCTGAGCAGGAGTAAATACCATTGCTCCGCCAGTTGCTGGTGCCTTGGTTTGTGGCCAGGGTGCGCCTCGCTTTATCCAATCATTGAGGTCATCAATTTGTGATTGGGGCAGCTTGCCGCCGGGCGGCATCTTGAGCTCGCCTGTATAGGATACGGCTTTGCAAATTTTACTCTCACTCGGCTTGGAGGCGACATAGATCGCTCCTCCTTTGCCGCCAGCGTTGAACGCCACAAATGTATCCAGCCTCAAACCGCCAAGTTGCTTCGCATCGCCGTGGCACGATTGACACTTATCAATAAAAAGTGGTCGAATGCGTGACTCAAAGAACATCGCATCGTCGTCGGAGATCGCCTGAGGCTTTTTATCCTGAATGGGACGCAAACCTGCAAACGAGAGGACTGTTAAGGTCAATCCACTTGCCGCAAAAAGAGTGATCAATTGTCGATTCATACTGTTAAATTCCATAGTGATTCAATATTCTCAGTTTGAGTACCGCAATCCTCTTAAAGTAACCAGATATTGCTCGTGAATCAGCAGGTAAACTCGATTACATGGGCCAACAACGGGATTACCCGTCCCCCACACTCATCAGCCGATATTTGAGAGAAACCAAGAGAAAAGAAATGCAAGATCAAGTCAACAATCTAACCGAGAAGCTCTGGCAGATTAAGGAGCATTGGTCGCCTCGCGTGATAGCAGAGTTAAACGACTACCAGTTCAAATTGGTGAAACTGCAAGGAGAGTTTGTCTGGCACAGTCATCCGGATACGGATGAAGCATTTTTCGTCCTATCGGGAGAGATGAAAATTCTATTCAGAGACCGAGAGATTTCCCTCAGTGAAGGCGATCTCTTCATCGTCCCCAAAGGTCAAGAGCACAAACCTCTCGCCGACAGCGAATGCCATGTGATGCTGGTCGAACCGCGCGGCGTGGTCAATACCGGATCGATAGAAAGTAACTTTACGGCTCCAAACGACGTCTGGATATAGAATTCTTGCTAACCTGCATTTTCGGAGTTTGACCCAATGCGCCCCACTCGAATGGAAGCTTTTAGCGATGGTGTAATAGCCATCATTATCACAATCATGGTGTTAGAGTTAAAAGTCCCACACGACGGCTCTCTTGAGGGTATCCGATCACTGTGGCCAATCTTTCTCAGCTATGCCCTTAGCTTCATCTTTGTCGCAATTTACTGGGTGAACCATCACCACCTAATTCATCTTGTGAAATCCGTCCATTCCACGCTGCTCTGGCTCAACATCAACCTTCTATTTTGGATGTCACTCATGCCATTTACTACGGCATATCTGGGTGAACACCGAGCTTCGGCACTCTCCATTATGATATATGGGTCGATTCAAGTTGCGTGTTCCTTTTCGTACCTTCTCTTACTAAACTGCATCACAAAAACGGATGTAAAAGATCCAGCGCTGGTTGAGATGAACAAGAAAATGATTGTCAAGAACCATATTGCAATTGCGATCTTTGTATTGAGCATCCTTCTTGCGACCGTCGTCAAACCTGTAGCCGTTGCATTGCTGTTACTCCCGTCGATCATGTATTTCATTCCAGACCGACATGTTGAAAAGCATGTGAGTGCAAAATAATACCAAACCTTAAACTCATTTCAAAGCACTTGCAACCTTGTCTTTACTGTGTCATAAGATCAGTATCTTAAACTGCAATGAGGTCCATCAGAATGTCCTTCCTTTATCCCCCTGCTCGTCGTGAAAGTGTTGTCGACGAAATCCACAGTACTCCCGTTCTAGACCCCTATAGATGGCTGGAAGATCAAGATTCCGACGCCACCCGAAAGTGGCTCGAGGCAGAAGACCAACTACTGAAATCGGCTCTCAACGACACTACACTTCAATCAAACCTTGAAGCTCAATTATCCTCTCTGTTGCGGGTCGACGCGATAGGCATTCCGGTTGTGCGGAATGACAACTATTTCTTCATGAAGCGGCTGGCAGAGAGAGATCAAAATGTCATTTGCCGCCGATCCAGTGCAAATTCCGTCGACGAGATTCTCCTCGATCCAATCAACGAATATCCAGACGGAATGACCTCGTATGCCCTTCTGGACGTCAGTGAAAATGCGGATCGAATGCTCTATGGTATTCGTGAAGGTGGAGCCGACGAACTCAAAGTTAAATTGCGTAATATCAAAGATGGCGTCGATCTCGACGAAGAACTACCTGCCGGACGGATATTTAGTATCTCTTTCACTCTTGATCTTTCCGAAGTAATTTACTGCGTTCACACCGCGGCTGGGCCCCGCATCTATAGCCATCGAATGGGAACTCCGAGATCTCAGGATACCGAGATCTTTGGCGAAGGATACGGCCCCGAGAAAATCATCAGCTTTGACCTAAGTAATACCGAGCGCTACCTGTTGATCGTAGTCTATTACGGTGCCGGTGCCAAACAGACAGAAGTTCACGTATTGGATCGATCCGACAACAACCGACATTCCATCATTGTTAACGATATTGAAAGCAGATTTGACGGTGAGATCATCGAGGACACCCTATATATACGGACCGATTGGGCAGCACCCAATGACCGCCTTTTGAAAGTCGATTTAAACAGTCCTGACAGAGCGAACTGGCAAGAGTTGGTCCCCGAAAGCAACGCAAGCATGCAAGGATTTACCCTTGTCGGCGGCAAGCTATTTGTCAATTATCTTGAGAATGTAAATTCACACGTAAAGGTCTTCTCAATTTCAGGGGTATATGAGTCCGAAATTTCGTTCCCTTCCCTCGGTTCCGTAAGCGGTGTTTATGGTCGATGGAAGCGCAATCAGGCCTTCTTTGCATTTTCTTCGTTTCACATACCTTCGACTATTTATCAATATAATGTGCAAACTGCAGAACAAACCGAGTGGAGCAAGTTGGAAGTCCCCTATGACACCGATTCATTAGAGTTACAGCAGGTTTGGTACACGTCTAAAGACGGCACCAAGGTTCCTATGTTCCTTGTACACAAAAAGGGATTGGAAATGGACGGTAATCGTCCAGTTTACATGACTGCTTATGGCGGCTTTGGCAATTCAATGACACCCTATTTCAGTGCAGTCGCCGCAATCTGGGCTAACTTGGAAGGTGTCTTCGCTCTGCCCAACCTGCGCGGCGGTGGAGAATTTGGTGAGGACTGGCACCGAGGCGGAATGTTGGAAAATAAACAGAATTCTTTCGACGATTTCTATGCCGCCACTCAATGGCTTTTCGATAACAACGTTACTAATCCAGATCGAATTGCAATTGCCGGCGGCAGTAATGGCGGATTGCTCGTGGGCGCAGCGCTCACACAACGCCCGGAAATGTACAAGGCTGTGGTGTGTTCAGTACCCTTGCTGGATATGGTGCGTTACCATCAATTTCTGGTTGCAAGCTTTTGGATTCCTGAATACGGGTCAAGTGACAATGCAGAACAGTTCAAATTCCTATTTGAATACTCTCCATATCATCACGTCAATCAAGGCGGAAAATATCCGGCAACTCTATTTGTCACAGGTGACTCTGACACACGAGTCTCCCCACTTCACGCACGCAAGATGTGTGCAATGCTGCAGTGGGCAAATGGGTCCGGTAATCCCATCTTGATGCTGTACCACACAAAGTCGGGGCATTCCGGCGGACTTCCAATAACCAAACAGATAACCGATACCGCCACACAATTGCAGTTCCTATTCAAGGAATTGAAAATGAACGTTTGATCAGAGCATTTCGTTGGCAGGACAAAACGTGCCTCATGACGAACCAATCCATTATCAAGTTCAGTCAACTTCCTTCCAACACAGACTGTTGGAAGTTCCGGGGGATAATATGAAAATCAGTTTGCAATGGGCTGCGGGGCTGCTGACGGTTGCAATCGCATCTTCAGTTTTGACGGTCTCTGTCAGTGCGGAAACTCCGCGCAAGCAGGAGAAAAAGCACCACTTTATGTTCAATGAATATAGTCCTGTTCAGCGCATCGTCGAGATGTCTGAAGATGGAACCATTCTCTGGGAACACAAAGTGCCAAGTCTGTGCGTTATGTTCGAGACTATGAAGAATGGCAACGTCATCTATGCCTATGGCGGCAATCCGACAGGCGTACAGGAAGTCGATCGCAACCATAAAATCGTCTGGAACTACACAGCTCAATGTGAGCAGGTACTCGGTTTTTGCACGCTTCCGAACGGCAACGTTCTGCTCGGCGAGCAGGGTCCACCACAGGCGGTCGAAGTCAATCGCAAAGGCGAAGTGGTACATATCACGCCGTTAACCACGGCGGAAAAGGCTGCACACCGACAGGTTCGATCCATTCATCAACTCAAAAACGGCAATATTCTCGCCTGTCACGAAGCGGACGCAACTGTTCGCGAATATACGCCTGATGGCAAGGTGATTTGGGAATATCCCGGTGTGACCAACGTTTTCGAAGCTATCCGCCTCAAGAATGGCAACACGCTGATAGGCGCGGGAACCACCACCAAGATTATTGAGGTGACACCTGACAAAAAGATTGTTTGGGAATTCGGTGCTGCAGATGCACCGGAACTAAACTCTACTTGGATTGTTGGTCTCAACATTCTGAAAAACGGCAATCTGGTCGCCTCAAATTTCATGCGGGGAGCTGAAGGCAAAGGCGCTCATTCCTTCGAAGTCACCCGCAAGAAGAAAGTTGTTTGGACATTCTCAGATCACAAAATGGCGACATTAGTTACAATGTCTCGAATGTTAGATGACTAAACGTCGTGCAGGCACAACCAAAATATCGGGAGCAATTGCCGCATGACTGATGTAACCGTCTCCTCCGGGAGACGCCTCTTTCTAAAAATCAAGGGCCTGCAGGAAATCGGTGTTATGATTGCCCTGCTGGCCCTGTGCATCGGTTTATCGCTTTCCACACCCATCTTCATGACTCAGATGAACCTGCTGAACGTGATTCGGCAATCATCCTACATCGGAATAATGGCTGTCGGAATGGTTTTTGTCGTCTGTATGGGAGATATCGACCTCTCAGTGGGGTCGATTATGACCATCACAAATGTAGTCTCCGCGCTCATGCTAAAAGCGGGGCAACCGATCCCAATCGCTATTCTTATAGGTCTAGCAACTGGCGCCCTATGCGGATTTATCAATGGCTCCTTATCCGTACTGCTGAAAATTCCGACGATTATCGTCACTCTTGGGACACTGGGCGTTTTTCGGGGCATTGCCCTGATCATGTGCCACAACGCTCCGGTCAGCGAGTTTCCGAAGAACAATTTCTTCTTCAATACTGTGGGCGGAAATGTTCTAGGGGTGCCAACCAGCGCGGTGCTCATGCTGATAGTTGGAATCCTGGGATGGATCACCATTACGCGTACTGTTTTCGGACGCAACATTCAGGCAATCGGCGGAAATCAGCAGGCTGCCCGTCTTTCCGGAATTCGAATAGATAAGAATCGAATTATGGTTATGGTGCTGAATGGAACCATCGCTGCATTCGCAGGGATTATTGCCCTCGCGTTTCTCCAATCCGCAGATCAAAGCACGGGACCCGGATACGAACTGTGGGCAATCGCATCGGTAATCATAGGTGGCACCGCATTGACCGGCGGATACGGATCGGTTCCAGGAGCAATTCTGGGTGCTCTTATTATCTATGTAATCCGTAATGGACTCGTGCTTTTGAGCGCTCCGCCCAACACGGACACCGCAGTGACAGGTGCTGCAATTATTGTTGCTGTAGCAATCGATTCCTTTGTTCGTCATCGCAAAAAGACAGCTAAGTCCATTTAACAAAATCAACATTTACTCTTGAAAGGGTAATCCATTATGAATCGAATATCACGACGAAGTGTTCTCCAATCTATGTCGATCCTTCTCCCAATCTTCGCGCTCTCTGCCTGTGGCAAAGGCGGAGATGAGAAGAAGGGCGAGACGCCTGACACCACAAGCCCCACCAAAGTCGCCGGCACAACGGGCGGGGCATCCGATATTAAGATTGGCTATGTCCTTCATGGTCTCAACTATTTCACCGGCGTCATTAAGCGCGGGGCGGAAGATGCTGGCAAAGCCGTCGGTGTCGATGCGGAAGTTGTCGGCCCCTCCAGTTTCGAAGCGAACGAAGCAATTAACATGTTCCAGGGC
>CAISOI010000312.1 GCA_903886985.1 uncultured Chthonomonas sp. | reverse complement strand
CAGACTGTATGAAGGCGATGAAGAATGCTGCGGCTCACGTTGAGACCATCGCACGCCAATGTATAGAGGACCCTCTCAACGTGGATATTGCCTCTATTGTCCACCGTATTTCAACAGCAACAGATATTGGTATCAATTCTATTGCGGAATCGGTAAACCGGGATGGTTTTCGGGATGATCTCGTTCAACTCCTTGTCGAGGCTGTTCAGACAAAGACCAAAGTTGTTGGTATTAGTGTCTCACGGACTATCAATAGTTCAGTAGTCGCCTCGAAGACGTTTCATGCGTTGGTTCATGGGGTGCAACAACACCTTATTGAACTGGACGACCGCATCTCAAGCCTATCCGCCGGATGGACGCTCGATCGGCAGCCTGCAGTCGACCGCAATGTCTTACGGGTTGCAGTTTACGAGCTCCTTTTCATGCCTGAAGTCCCCGCTGGAGTTGTTATCAACGAGGCCGTGGATCTCGCAAAAAAATACAGCACAGCGGACAGCGGCAAATTTGTTAACGGCATACTTGGGGCACTTGCAACATCGCAGCGCCCCGATGAAGAGTACGTTGTGGAGCTGGACTCTCCGGTGCCGCGTAGTGATTCGGAGTCAAGCTTGGATGATGAGCCAATGCCGATTCTATTTGAAGCGGAGGGATTGGTATGAGAGCCGGATTGTTAGATGGCCAAGAGACAGCGAGGGCTATTCGCGAAGAGTTGAAGTTCGAGGTCGCGGAGATTTTGAAGTCCAAAGGCATAGTTCCCAAACTGGCAGCTGTATTAGTTGGCGACGATCCTGCTTCCGATGCCTATGTTTCCATGAAGGGTAAAGCTTGTAAATGGGTCGGCGTTGAATCCGAAACTTTCCGACTTCCCAAGGATTCCACCCAGGAAGAAGTCGAGAGCTTGATTGATCGATTAAATGCAGATAGAACCGTCAGCGGTGTCCTTATTCAGCATCCGGTCCCCAAACATTTGGATGAAATGGCGATACTCGCTCGACTAGAAGTCGAAAAAGACGTCGATGGCATTTCCCGCAATAGTTTGGGTTCGTTGATAACGGGGCGGAAGGCGTTCAAGTCTTGCACCCCCCTTGGGATTATCGAGTTACTACAGCGTTACAAAGTTGCAATTGAAGGTAAACACGCAGTCGTCATTGGAAGGAGCATTATCCTCGGAAAGCCAATGGCGCACCTACTGTTAGACCTAAATGCGACCGTTACAATTTGCCATAGTCGCACCATAGACCTTGGCAGCTTTACTCGGCAAGCTGACATATTGGTTGCTGCGGTTGGTCGCCCTGAGTTAATTACCGGCAACATGATAAAGCCAGGAGCAGTCGTTGTAGATGCGGGTTACAATCGCGTTGCGGGGCGATCGGGAGACATTGGTGATGTTGAATTTGAGTCCGCATCTAAAGTCGCTTCACTCATCACTCCTGTCCCCGGAGGCGTCGGACCAATGACAATTGCAATGCTATTGCGGAATACGATAGAAGCCGCAAACCAATTTGGAAATGGCGTTCTTGTAGAGAATTAGCGGACAAATAAGCACACAACATGAACACTTATTTTTCATTTGAATTCTGGAGAGACTTCTGGCGTGCTACCGCCGAGTCTGCCGCAGCACGCGGTCTCCGACTAGTAACAATTCTCATTTTGTATTGGGTAACCCGCAGTGTTCTCCATAGAATCATTGATGCTACGCTTCATCGGTTAATTGCGCGTCAGAATGACGGCATTATCACCGAAGAGCGCGCCAACCGAATTCGGACTCTTCAGGGGGTCGTGAAGAATCTTGTCGGATACGTGCTCGTTTTTGTGATGATCATTATGATGCTTCATGCTGTTTCTGTGGATGTCACGGGAATTATCACGACTGCCAGTGTTGGGGGATTAGCAGTTGGCATTGGCGCTCAACGAATTGTTCGGGATGTTATCGCTGGTTTCTTCTTTATCGTTGAGGATCAATACGCGGTCGGCGAATATGTCTGTATCTACGGCGCTGCCGGGACACTGACCGCGCAAGGTGTGACCGGAACTGTAGTCGAGGTCGGACTTCGAATAACTCAGATTCGAGATGAGCAGGGGAGGCTGTGGACCCTAGCCAACGGAGACATCACTGCTGTGTTGAATCCTTCGCGTTCACCCCAAGAGAGTTGGATCGAAATCAATATCCTTCCCACGGCGGATGTAAAGCATGTTGAAGAGGTCATCAATGCTGTAGGTTTGGCTATGTCCGAGGATCCAGATTTTCAACTTATTAAGCCTGCGGTTTCTCTCGGGGTTGCGAGCTTTGACCCTACGCGAACGGTAATCAGGGTCTCTACAGTTGCGGAGCCCCGTTCAATGTCTGCGGTTCAGCTTCGATTACGGGAAGCGATCCGAACGAAATTGCTTGAAGAAGGAATTGCCCTGACTTCTGACGTTGCGTAGTTACTTTTGGAACACTTGCTGTTGCTTTTGTGAAGCCGAAACTGCTAAACTATCCTATTCGTGAATTTTTGTACAGACTCGTCTGACGGGGATAATCCCGCGGACTGTTTTCATAAGGAGCACAAAGCCCTATGGCCACAGGAAAAGTGGTTCAGATTCAAGGACCAGTAGTTGACGTGGAGTTCGCTCCAGGCGAATTGCCATCCATCTTGAACGCGATTACAATTGATGATGATTCTAAGAATATTCATTTGACAGTGGAAGTTGCCCAGCATCTTGGTAACAACGCTGTGCGCGCCGTTGCAATGGCATCCACTGATGGATTGGTACGTGGCATGGCTGCTGTCGATGCAGGACAACCAATTTCGGTGCCAGTGGGACGTGGAACCCTCGGACGAATTTACAATCTTTTAGGTGAACCCATTGACGAAATGGGGCCATCCGCAACAACAGAGCGATGGCCGATTCATCGTCCTGCACCTTCCTACGAGGAT
>CAISOI010000311.1 GCA_903886985.1 uncultured Chthonomonas sp. | reverse complement strand
AGTTATAAAGGTCGAAAAATGTCTGATAGACATCTGCGTAGGTGTCATTTTCTTCAATTTTTGATCCCCACGTTCCCATGTACGAGAACCTCCTTATGCATTGCGAAGTCTATTACGAAGTTAGACCATTTTGGAATGTAGAACCTAACCGCAGTGGCTAGTTTACCAAAACAGCGCGAAATTGCAAAGTTTCTTCCAGAGAATTCGGAGAGCGACTTGACTGACATAGAGGGGGCCAATTCGCAAATTACGGTGAAAGGTACACGGTACGGTTTGGGTTCACAGAAGTTAGTTGATAGGCAGGAAAGATTCGAATGCTAGGCAGGCTGGTTCGGTTGTCGTCTGCTCTCCCGTTTCTTACTTACTGTGATATAATCATACCAATTATGGGGAGTATGAAATGACATCTACAGTAGGAACCAAAGGTCAGATAACCATCTCAAAGGAACACCGAGACGCATTGGGAATTGAGCCTGGGTGGCGTTCGATACAGCGATTGGAAGGATCACGAGTTATCCTCGAATTCCTGCCGCCAAAACACAGGCGATCGCTCAAAGGCATTTTGTCGGAAGCTACAAGTGTCAAGGTATCAACTTCGACCGAACTTGAACGATTAACTGATTCCGTTTGGTTAAGCGATATCATGGAGTCCGGGGAAAATAATAGTGTGGCGGACAGTTAGTGGAAACCACAGAATCTTCTGCTGTTAACTTTGCCGTTGTTAACTTTCTAGATGCAAATGTTATCGTACGTTATCTGGTTGCGGATAACGTTGAACTTGCGGCTCGTGCCGCAGAACTCATCGAAGGCGAACTCAAATTCAGCGTCAGCATTCTTGTGCTGGCAGAAATAGGTTACGTTTTAACCAAGGTTTACCAGATCGAACGCTCCAAGGCCGTTGAAGCGATGATTGGATTTCTGAATCTTGAGAATGTAAGTGTTTACGAAATCGATACCGACCTTGCTATTGAAGCCATTTTACAATGTAAGTCGAGCGGTAGAGTTAACTTTGTGGATGCACTCCTTTGGGGGGTTACCCGAGCAGCCGCGTCCTCACGAATCTGGACCTTTGATACAAAATTTCCAGCACACGAAATTGTTGTTTCGTCGCCCTAGGTGGGTGCGCGGTATCCGGAGAGTGTCCAGATGTTGCTGGATCGGTAGAGACTAGTGTTTAGGTGAATTTATCGCCGAACACGTGTTGATAGTAGGGATTGGGTAAGGGCGCAGTGTAGGGTTCTTCCCCATCCAGTCCCAGCATAAAGTAGAGCGTGGAGAACTGTCCATGTTTATAGATCGTGTTCTGGATCATGTGGCAAATGAAGCTCCGAATATTCATCTCATGATCTAATTCGCCAAATTGGTAACGAGTCTCGGAAAACTGGTGCGGAGTAAGGTTGGCGAGCATCTCTCTCCAATTCTCTGTTTCTGCCGCAAGGGCATCGCAAAGTGCTTGCTGATCTTCAGGTGCATTTGGCACTCGGGGATGTAGTGATATGTCTGCCTGCATTATGTGCATCCTGTCACAGATAAGCCATTGCCAGGCATGGATTGCCAGAATCTTGGCAGACGGCGAAGGCGGATTCGGTTGCCACGCCCATTTGTCCGCAGGTATTTCCCGCAACCTAGAGGTAAATCTCTTCAGATGGTCGCATAGCAGACTAATATAGGCTTTGTTTTCATTTTCCACGTTAGTTACCCTCTCTGGCCAAAGATATGCTCAAAATATTTGCTCAACTGTACCTTTTACAAGGTTAATACAGGATGCATATTCGTGTTTGCATTGGAGAATCCGTCAAATCCCACTTTGTGGGACCAAGTCTTAGGTGAACTCGATTCCTGCGCCAAAAGGTCCCATTGAGATGTTAGGACAAAGAAAATGATCTCGGTGAGCAACTCATGTGTCCATTGAGATGAAGCGATGGAAAGGATAGAGATGTTCTGCTACTTCAGCCACCAGTTCAGTGGCTCGCCAGTGACGGGATCGAAGATATTCGAGTAAGCCCACTCCTCGCCAACCACTCTGCTAAGCGCGCCTTCAATCACTTGAAACCCTGCAGCCATTGGCACGGTGAAGCAGAGACCTGTCTCACCCATAGTGCCATCGAGAACGCCGCCAATTCTTCCCAAAGTAATCTCAAGATTACTCTTAATCGCTTCTCGGCTCTCGGGTTCGCAAAAAATATGGACGGCTACATTTGCGCCGCGCTCCATCAGTCGATAACCGTTGGGTTCCGCGGAGTCCGAAATAATAATATCATCCGCAGCGAGACCTTGCACCATCCCTGGGGAGCTGGCAACGCGAAGGGAGCCGTCCGTTAGGCGTTCCACCAATACCTCCTCCAACGTATTGGGGTCTCCATCGATCGGCAAGTCGAGAACTCGCCAGTTTGGGTCTTTTTCAAGAATGAGGAGTTTCTCGTCCATTGAAAGCGGGACAGAGTATCCCAAATTGGCAGACTTGAGCATTCTGCGACTTCGCAACAGCGTCAGATTTGCCATTTATGAATATGTACTTTGGTCAATAGAGTTTATAAGCATGATTTCCATATTACACTATGTGTTCAATCAAACCATTGATGGTGATTTCGATGCTTAAACAAAACCTTGCCATCAACACATGTGAGATCTGTTCACTGGGTAGATCACATTGAGAATCGGAATAATGAGATTTAATCTACCATCACAATTGTTCCGGCGATCAAGTCGTGAAGCGCACGTTTCTCACTGTTAAAGAGAAGAACGACCAGATCAGCCAAACTCCAGATTTGGCTGAGAGTTTCGCTGAGTCCAAATATTGCAGGT